>SKJK01000296.1 GCA_007121995.1 Desulfobulbaceae bacterium | reverse complement strand
CTGGCTCCCCTGCGCCTCCTTGCCGGCCAGACAGCTATCGCCCTGTATCTGGAAAAAATACAAACAGCTCAGGCTGAACAGATCGTTGCCGAACGTCTACGGGCTGCCGGCCTCGTGGCCCGGAAAGTTGCCCATGAAATCAACAATCCGCTGGCCATCCTCCGCAACTACATGCATATTATCTCCGGGAAATGCAAGGACGGGGTAGCCGTCGACGATGAACTTGCCATCATCGACCATGAACTGGAACGGATCAGCGACTTGACCCTGCGGCTTGATAATCTGGCTGACGAACAAGTGGTTCTCCGCCTTGAAACCATGGATCTGCACCAACATATCAATGAACTCATTCTTCTGTACCAGGAATCACTGCCGGCGGGTAAGCAGATCTCCCTGAACTATATACCCTGGGAAACCCCTCTGGATTTAAATACGGACAGCGGTTTTCTTCGCCAGATCATAGTCAATCTCATTGATAACGCACTGGACGCTCTGGGCAGTCAAGGCAACATCATCGTGCGGAGCGAACGGCACCTCGACACCATCCTGATTTCCGTGACGGACAACGGTCCAGGAATTGATCCGATCCTGCAGGACGATCTCTTCACGGCCGGCGCCTCAACCAAAAACGGCCGTCATGCCGGACTCGGCCTGTCAATCAGTCAACAACTGGCACAACGACTCGGGGGATCTCTCAGGTGCACATCTCGCCGGGGCCATACCGTGTTCATCCTTGCTCTTCCGGCTTGAACCCCTTGAGACTCTTACAATCTAACAATTTTTTTATTGGACATTTCTGAGCAAACACGCTTGAATGCTCCGCAAGCAAAGACGCTTTTCCTCGCTGGCCTCCGTTTTTTTGTAAAACGTTTAACCGGTGCTGGGACAAGACTGCATGGACTGGAAACTGAAACCGTTGGCCAATACCTCATTTACGGATAAGCAGGCGGGCGGACTCCAGCGATCCCATGTGTCCGACAGCCTGATCGCCTGCTGATAAAGTGCTGGCAACGGACCCTTTTTTCCAAGCGGAATAAGGACAACAATGTCCTCATCCCCTCAGACAGAGAAACTTTATGCCCAAGATGCACACTGTTCTCATCGTCGATGATGAAGTCCATTTCTGCAAAAGTCTTGAAGTTCTCCTGGAAGCTGCTGGGTATGAAGTATGCATAGCCCATTCAGGTGAAGAAGCCTTTCAATATCTGCAACAACAACCCTGCTCAGCCGCCCTGGTCGATATGAATCTGCCCGACATCAGCGGCAATCATATTGCCGCGCAAATCAATGCCAAGCATTCCGGGACAGCCGTCATTATTCTCACCGGCAACGCGACCATTGACAATGCTGTGGAGTCACTTCGCCAAGGTGTCTATGATTACCTCCGCAAACCCTGTCCCCCTGAACGCCTCACCAGAACCATCGCTCGCAGCATCCAGCACAAGCAACTGCAGCAGGATCTGCACAACAGCGAAAAAAGGTTTCGCCAGCTTGCTCAAGCCACCTGGGAAGGGATCATCATCTATGAGCGAGGTGCTCTACTGCAAACCAACGATCAATTATGCCGAATGTTCGGCTATCAGGAAGACGAACTGCTGGGTCGTCAGATTTTTGACATCCTTCTGGACCGCCAATCCATCCGCACCATGCCCTGCCAAGCTGACCCGGAAACCATCGGCCCCTTTGAGGCACGAGGCATCAGGAAAAATGGCACCACCTTCCCCTTGGAAATCCGGGTCAAACATATCGACTTCAAGGGCCGCCAGGTACAGGTAGCCGCCATCCGCGATGTCAGCGCCCGGGAAACCGCCATGCAGCAGAAAATGGCCCTGATGGAAAAACTGGCAGACGCCCGGCGGATGGAATCCCTCGGTCTGATGGCAAGTTCCGTAGCCCACGACCTCAACAACATCATGGCCGGCATCATCACCTACCCGGAACTCCTCCTCATGGACCTTGGGGAAAACTTTAAATACCGGGAGGAATTGATGATGGTCCGCGAAGCGGGCAAGCGAGCTGCCGCCGTGGTCAATGACCTGCTGACCGTGGCCCGGGGTGCGACGTGTAAAAAAGAAGTCGGTAACGTCAACGTCATCATTACCGAATACCTCAAATCGGTTGAATGTAAAGAAATCAATCAGCGGTATCCACAGATAAAGATCACCCCCTACCTGGAGGGTAAACTACTGAATATCCGCTGTTCGGCCATGCATCTCTCCAAATCGGTCATGAACCTGGTCAACAACGCCGCCGAGGCCATCCAGACCCGGGGACAGATCATTGTGGCAACAAGAAACGTGTACTTCTCTGAACCCTATCAAGGCTATGAAACCATTGAACCGGGAGAATATGTGATGATTTCGGTGGAGGACAACGGCCCTGGTATCTCGGTTCATGATATCAAGCAGATCTTCAGCCCTTTTTACAGCAAAAAAGTTATGGGCCGCAGTGGCACTGGGCTCGGTCTGGCCGTGGTGTGGAACACCGTTCATGATCATGGTGGGTATATCGACGTCAACAGCAGCAGCAGAGGCACCTTGTTTTCCCTGTACTTCCCCATCGAACGTCACGGTGTGTGCAAACCGGCGGAGCCCACTCCCGTTTTAAGTAACCTCCGCGGTAACGGACAGAAAATTCTCGTAGTCGATGACCAGAAAAGTCAGCGGGAGATCGCCAGCCGATTGCTTACCCGGCTTGGGTATCAGCCTCTGATGGCCAAATCAGGCGAGGAGGCCGTTGAATTTATCAAACAATCGTCTGTTGACCTGGTCCTCCTCGACATGCTCATGGATCCGGGTATCAATGGCTGCGAAACATACCAACAGATCATTAAATACGTGCCTGGCCAAAAGGCGATTATCACCAGCGGCTACTCCAGTAACGAAGATATCAATCGAGCCATGGACCTGGGAGTCAGTCAGTTCATCAAAAAGCCATACTCCCTTCAAGAACTCGCCCAGGCCCTCAAACTGGAAATCAACTCCACACCAACATCGGCTTGAGCGGCTCCGACTACCAACTCTTTTACTGGTAGCATTTGTTGGTACATTATTTTTTGCTTGGATTAATCTTTTGCTCCGTGACGAGAACCTCTCGAAACCATACTTTTTCAATCATCATGCAAGCCGATTAACGGGGCGCCCCGTGCTCTGGCCCCCCACCTCGTCTTTTCTCCCTGCCCACCTGGAGATCTTTTCATGCGCACCATTATATATGTTCTCACCCGACCCTTTGTCTGGTTGTGGAAATTACTGAGTTCAGGCCTCACCGTTCTTTCCAATCTCCTGTTTCTCGCTTTGTTTTTGTTCATTATCACCGCACTGTTCTACACCCCCAAAATCACAATTCCGGAAAACAGCGCCCTGCTGCTGGCACCGGTTGGAGGAATCGTCGAACAACGCTCACCCATGGACCCAATGGGGCGAATTATCAACAATCTGGCTGGAATACCCCTACATGAGGAAACCTTTCTCCAGGATGTGCTTGATGCTCTTTATACGGCCGCCGATGATCCTCGGATCTCGCTGCTGGTCATCAATACAAATCAAATGGGCACTGCCGATCTCGATCAGATCAAGGCCATAGGACTGGCCATCGAGCATTTCAAACAAACCGGTAAGGAGGTCGTCGCCATAGGTGATACCTTCAATCAGGCCCAATACTATCTCGCCTCCTGGGCCGATCGCATCTACCTTCATCCCATTGGAGGAGTGAATCTACGCGGTTTCTCCCTTTTCCGCCTGTACATACGCGAACTGCTCGACAAACTTGCCGTTGATTTTCACGTCTTCCGTGCAGGTTCCTTCAAAACAGCGCTGGAGCCGTTTATCCGCAACGATATGTCGCCGGAAGAACGGGAAGCCACCAGCCAATGGCTCGGCAACCTCTGGGATTTGTACTGTGCCGACATCGCCACCAACCGAAAAACCACGGTCGCCGCTCTCAATACCGACATCGACAATCTCGTCCTTCGCTTAGCCTCGGTGGACGGCGACCGAGGCCGGATGGCCCTGACCTCCGGCTTGGTTGACGATTTGAAAACCCATCGGGAAATGGAGGAATATCTTCGATCCCTGGTGGGACCGGGGCCTCAAGGCAAGGGATACAACCATACCAGCCTGGATG
>SKJK01000091.1 GCA_007121995.1 Desulfobulbaceae bacterium | reverse complement strand
TTGCACGCTTCCCTTGCCAAAAGTCGGAGTTCCTAAAATGATAGCCCGCTTATGATCCTGGAGAGCGCCGGCTACAATCTCGGACCCACTGGCAGAGCCGCTGTTCACCAGCACTACCATGGGGAAATTGTTCCAGCCGCCGTCGTCATGGGCGTGGAAGACCATCTGTTCCTCTAGGCCTCTTCCCCGGGTTGAAACAATGATGCCCTGATCAAGAAAAATATCAGCTATTTTGACCGCTTGGTCAAGGAGTCCGCCGGGGTTGTTACGCAGGTCGAGGATAACACCTCGGATGGGCGGCTTGTTGCGCATGCTGTTGAGTGCACTTCTGACGTCTCTGGTTGTGGTCGCCTGGAAATTGGAGATTCGGATAGAGAAAAAACCGGGTTCCAGTTCCATGGTTCGTACCGAGTGCAGAGGGATAGCTTCCCGAATCAGGGTCAGATCCCAGGTGTTTTGCCTGCCTTCACGGAGGATAGTGATAGTCACTGAGGTGCCTTTTTCACCTCGCAGTTTTTTCACCGCATCAAGCAGGGACATGGTTTTGGTCAGCTCACCGTTGATGCGGATGATCTGATCTCCCGGCTGTATTCCCTCCCTGTCGGCGGGCGATCCTTCAATGGGGGCCACGGCGGTGAGAATACCGTCGCGGATGGAAATTTCAATACCTATCCCCGAAAAAATGCCCGAGGTTTCTTCTTCCAGGTCTCGGAAATCCTCAGGACTCATGTAGGCGGAATGTGGGTCAAGGGAACTGAGCATGCCGGTAATGGCCCCATTGATGACCTTGCCGGCGTCAACTTCATCGACGTAATACTGCTGAATCAGGGTGAGCACGTTGGCAAAGGTTTCCAGGTGCCTGTAGGTATCGCGTTCCTGTTTGCCATCACCAGCGAAAAGGGGGGGGCAACAGCAGCAGAAAAATATGAGCAGCAGAAAAATTGGGTGTTTCATGGAGCGTCCGGGGAAGCGGATAAAAGTCAGTGAGATGCCCCCTGGGTGAGCAGGAGTTGGTACGGGGGGTGCTCTACAGAGGATAGTCGTCCGGAGGACTTTCGATACCGTCAAGGTAACGGGAAAAGATCCTTGAAGCAACGGTTAATGAAGGCTTGAATGGCAAAAAGCAGTACATGAGTGGCCTGAGCCGGTATTATCTAGGGGAGGAATAGGCACCGGGCTGCAACCAGTCAAGGGGGTCAACGGCGACAGAACCGTGGCGAATTTCAAAATAGAGGTCTTTGCCGAAGAGGGTGGCCATTTCGCCGGTGGTACCGATCACCTGACCCTGATGGACTGCGTCCCCCTTCTTGACCCGGATGTGATCAAAACGGGCGGTGACCGTGTAATACTGCCGGTCATGGTCGATAATGACAATGCGTCCATATCCACGCATGTATCCGGCAAACAGGATTGTCCCGTCATGGATGGCGATCACCTCCGCCCCCTGTTGCGTACTGATGGTCAAGCCGTTGGCAAAGGTGGCTTCTTCATCATCTGGCATGATGTGATTGAACTGGTTGACAAGCACACCCTGCACCGGCGGCGGCAGTCTGCCTTTGGCGAGTGAAAAAACAGGTCCAGCGTGATGTTGCGGTGCTTCGGGTCGTGTCAGGGTCGCGTTCAGTTCTTTTTCCGCTTTTCTCATCTCTGCCAAGGCCTGCTGGTAGAGTCCTTTCTGGGTGCGCACCAGGTGTAGCAGTTCGTTTTTTTCATTGGCGGCTGTTTGCAGGGCGCTGTTTTCCTGGTCAGCATCCTCGAGGAATTGAACCAGAACCATTTTTTCCAGTTCCTGAGAGCGTTTGACCCTCTGCAGGGTATCCATGTTCTCCCGGTAGGCGGTGAACACCTCTTGATCATAGGTGACAAGAGCGTGTAAAGCGTCGTTGATCAGCAGGAGTTCGGGCAAGGAACGGCTGGAAAAAGCAACATTGAGGAATCCGGTCTTTCCCATCTGGTAGAAGGCCTGCAGACGCTGGATGAGATGGAGACGCAACGCTTCGTTTTCCCTTGATAGTTCCTCAAGTTGTTGTTCTCCGGTAGCGATCACTTCCTCCTGGGCTTTGATCCGAAGGCGGAGGTCATTGATTCGTTCACTCAATATACTGATTTTATTGTCTAATTGCTCGATCTCGTCGAGAAGAGAGCGTTCCTGTTGGCCGCTACGATCAATCAGATCTTGATGCGTTCTGATTTCCTGGCGGAGTTTGCCGATGCTGATGGAGGCTGCTTGCGGGTCTTCGGACACTGCCATGAGAACAGGCGGCGGCACCAGCAGGACGAACAGGATAATAAGGAGTAACGCATGCATCACAACAGTCAGAGTTGGAGGATTTTCCTGGTGCTTGAATAGCTGCCCACTGTGCAGAGCAGGGAGGAGAGCAGCACAATGCAGAGAATGATCGGCCAGGAGAAAAAGGTGAAGGGGATGTGGGCCAGGGTGGTGACCGGGCCGGCGAATTGCAGTTTGATCCAGTTAAAAAGGAGGAAGAGAGCGGTGATACCGCCAGTTGCTCCTAACAGGCCCTGCATGAGGGCCTCCAGCAAAAAGGGCGTGCGGATATAGGTGTTGGTGGCCCCGACCAGGCGCAACAGTTCCAGTTCCTGCTGGCGGGCGAGCAGAGTAAGACGGATGGTGTGAGCGACCATGAAGGTCGTAGTCAAGACCAGCAGAATACCGGAAAGCAGAGTGATAATGCGTATCAGTTGGATGAAGGCATAAAATCGTTCAATCCAGTCCCTGCCGTACTGTACCTTGATTACACCGGGCAGGGTGTGCAGATACTCGGAAAAGCGCTTGATTCGGGAAAGGTTATCCAGGGATCGCACTGGATAGACCTCAATGGAGGGAGGCAGGAAATCACTGGGCACTCCGGCAAGCACATCACTGTCGTTGCCCAACTGCTGCTCAAATCGTTCGAATGCCTGGCGGCTGTCAATAAAATCAATACGCGCTACCTGATCGAATCTGAGGATTCGCCGCCGATATTCTTCCTGCAGGGACTCCACCGGTTCTTCCTCGAGATAGACAATGAGACGTAGGTCTTCACCTAATTTTTCTCCGAGGTGGAGAGCATTGAAGTAGATCAGGTAAAAAAAGGAAAAAATGAGCACTGAAAGAGCCACCGTGAACACGATTAAGGCCTGTGTCTTCCAGGTGTGGAGCATGTTACGACTGGTTTGGCGAAGAAGAATGATAATGAAATTCATGGGGTGATCGCCTCCACGACCGGTGCGGAGGCCTCATCGGCTTCTCTTGCATCGTGGAACGAAGGCGATAATGTGAAGGATGAGTCTCGCAATCGACCGGCATGGAGGGTAACAATCCGGTGGGTTGCCTGTTGGTACATGGAACTGTCATGGGTGGCAATAACGATGGTGGCACCGTTTTGGTTCATTTGATGAAACAGGTCCATGACTTTTGCGGTGGTTTCGGCGTCAAGATTACCGGTGGGTTCATCAGCAAGGATGATTTCCGGATAATTGGCTACAGCCCGGGCGATGGCCACCCGCTGTTGTTCGCCACGGGATAATTCTTCGGTACGGGTGGCGTATTTTCTGGTCAGGTCAAGCTGATGCAGGAGTTCTCTGGTTCGTTTTTCAATGAAGGTTGGCTGTTGATAGGCAACTTCCATGGCAATGGCAATATTGTCGGCCACGGTTTTGTCGGTCAGTAGCTTGAAATCCTGGTAAGCCATGCCGATTTTGCGGCGAAGAATGTGGATGGAACGCTGCGGCAGTTTTGCCAGATCGATTCCTGCCACCTCGACCAAGCCTTTGGTCGGATGCTCCATGCGACTGATCAGCCGGAGCAAGGTGGTTTTTCCGGCGCCGCTCATGCCGGTGAGAAAGACGATCTCACCGCTGCGGATGGAAAGAGATACCTCAACGAGTGCTTCCACGTCGGGGGCATACACCTTGGTTACTTTAATCAAGTCGATTATGATGTCGGCTGGGCTGGTTTCCTGACTCATGGGCTCATGCTACAGAGATAAACAACTGGATGGAACCGTTTTTCACCGCTCCATCTGGGTAAGGACGATCAGGCTCCGGTATCCAAACTCGATTTTTGTCCGGCAGCCCGCGTGTTCACATCATCTGAAATCGTATTTATATCCTGAAATGTACATTTTTC
>SKJK01000066.1 GCA_007121995.1 Desulfobulbaceae bacterium | reverse complement strand
GACGCATGAGGTGACGGTAGAAGAAAAAGTGGACGGCGCAAACCTGGGGCTCTCGTTTGATGCGCATGGGAATATCCGCGCCCAGAACAGGGGGGCTTATTTGCATCTGCCCGGCTCGGGACAGTGGAAAAAACTCGGTGAATGGTTGGCGCTCCACACCGATGCACTGTTCGAGCATCTTTCTGACCGGTTCATCCTGTTTGGTGAGTGGTGTTATGCCCAGCATTCGATTTTCTATGATCGCTTGCCCGACTGGTTTCTCGCCTTTGATATTTATGACCGAGAGGCAGGCCGCTTTCTGGCCACGACGCGCCGGGATCGGCTATTAGGTGAGATGCATATCTCCAAGGTTCCAGACATTGCACGCGGACGGTTTACCTATTCCGAGATTCAAAAACTCTTATCGCAATCAAAGTTGACCAATCAGCCTGCTGAAGGGATTTATTTGCGTATTGATCACGGTGACTGGCTTGAACAACGGGCCAAACTTGTTCGCCCCGCATTTATCCAGGCGGTCGAGCAACACTGGACGCGTTCCGCCATTAGGCCGAACCGTCTAAATCCCGGGGTCGAGGATTATGAAAGGTAATCGGTTGCTCAAGTTGAGAGATGGCTGTCCGGAAATTCCGAATAGTTGAGGCGATGGAGAACTGAGAACGCAACTGTTAAGCAATGCTTAATGGTTCGTCATGAGGAAAAGCGGCGGACAGCATCTGTACCTGAATGAAGATTCAGTTATCCGGAAAATTCGGATAACTTCCATCGGCGGCAAACCGGCCCATATCGAGATGGGCTCGACTTGAGGGCTGACTTGGGGGGTGGAACTTACGACAAACTCGCGACAGGGCTTGCAACAAGCCTTGGCTCACCGACCAAGTACCGACCAAGTAACCGATCAAGTAGCTTTACGGCTCTATCTCCAGCAGAAACCGCCAGACCGGCACGACCTGAATGGTGCCGAAGCCCACGGGGATAGTCTCATCGGTGCGCCAGGTGACGATGGTCCCCTCCGCCACCGCCAGTTCAACCATGGCTTCGGAGAGGGAGCGGACTTCGCTCTGCCTGATGCGGGGATCGGCCAGGGAGGCGCAGACCTGAACCAGCATTACGGCTCGTTCTTGTCCCGGCACTGACGGCAGCAGCGCGACAAGGTCCACCTCCCGACCTGTCTTGGTCCTGTGGTAGAAGATCTCCGGCGTCATCCGCCGCAGCGCGGTGAACACCAGATTCTCCAGCAGGCTGTCGCGGTTGGTAAGAATGCCGGAGCTGACCGAGGCCACCATTGCATGAGCGATGCAGTAGACCTTGCGGGGATTGACGCTGATCCGGGTCGGCGAGCTGGAAAAGATGTTCACGCTGAACAGCAGCCCGGCATCCTTGAATTCGGCACACCAATCGACCACCGAGCTTTTGCGCACCCGGTGGCCGAGGGGGATGTACATTTTTCTTCAACCCGAGTCTGAACAACATTACGGTACAGACCCTTGACAACCCGACGCTATCACTTTATTTTACTTTACTGTTTAAATTAAAATAAGAAATCTGTTAATTCAAAAAGTGAAATAAGAGCATGAACCGTGATCTACAAGGCCATTACATAACCATTTCGACCGTCGGGGAAAAGGCACAAGCCTTTGTTCCGGCTCCGCTACCTCCAACGCCACCGATTGAGTGGTCATCAGAACTCCGGGAAAGGTTTGATCAGGCCCTGCTTGCTCTCGGTCGTCTGGACAGCGTTTCGGTATTGCTCCCTGACACCTCGCTCTTCCTGTACATGTATGTACGCAAAGAAGCGGTGCTTTCCTCAATGATCGAGGGAACTCAGTCCTCCCTTTCTGATCTGCTGCTGTTTGAATTTGAACATCAACCCGGTGTGCCGCTTGATGACGTGCAGGAGGTCAGTAATTATGTGGCGGCGTTGAACCATGGCTTGAACCGGCTGAATGAGGATTTCCCAATCTCACTCCGTTTGCTGAAAGAGATTCACAGCGTCCTTCTGTCGAAGGGACGCGGTAAGGTGTACGATCCGGGGGAGTTTCGCAGAAGCCAGAACTGGATTGGTGGCAGTCGCCCCGGTACGGCGGCGTTCGTTCCTCCGCCTCCGGAAAATGTTCAGGAGTGCATGGGCAAGCTGGAGCTGTTTTTACACGACCAGCCGGAAAAGACTTCGGTTCTGATCAAAGCGGCGTTGGCGCATGTTCAGTTTGAAACGATCCACCCATTTCTAGATGGTAACGGGCGTCTTGGTCGTCTGATCATTACCTTGCTGCTTTGTTCTGAGAAGGTACTTCAGGAGCCCATGCTCTACCTGAGTTTATATTTCAAGACTCATCGGCAGCGGTACTATGAACTGCTGAATGAAGTACGCCTGACCGGTGACTGGGAGGCGTGGTTACACTTCTTTGCAGATGCGGTCATCCACACCGCAACGCAGGCCGTGGAGACAGCTCAGCAATTGATGAGGCTTTCAGCTGAGGACGGTCAGCGGATTAATGGACTGAAGCGCATTTCCGGCTCGGCGCACCTGATTCACAAGGCGATGCTGGAACGGCCGATGGCATCTCCGAATTGGATTCAGGAGAAGACTCAGCTCTCACCGGCAACTGTCAATGCGTGCCTACGTGAATTAGAGCAGCTTGGCATTGTCAAAGAAGTGACCGGGCAAAAGAGAAACCGCCTTTATTCTTACGTCGAATACATCCGGATTATGAATGAGGGCACTGAACTGCCACGCTGATCAGATGTGGTTTTGATGTGTTACGCTGGGCATGGCGGAATGAGTCGAACTCACGTCCGTTCTCTGTTTGGGGAAAAATCAGAGAATTGCATTTCCCTAAGTCCACTGAATAAAACAGGTTATCTTCTGTTCGGATCTGTGTTATCTGAAATAACGTACGCGGATTTATCGGCTTTCAGACGTGGTTGCATTAAGGCTCCGTGTCCTCCACCAATACGTTAGGCCGATAGGTTATTATCCTGATAGGATCAACCACTTATCGGCCTTTCTCATTTTACACCTTTCGACACTTTCCCCATTGGTACATCAGGTGGTCCATTGCTGGTACATTCCCGACCCTGATTTGGTACATCCCCGACCAAAACAATTGCATTAATGTGTCATAATCACTTTAAATACGGGTATTTATTGTTTATCATTCTCTCGTGTATAGACAAATAACCCAATTACCACCAGTCACTTGAAATCAAGGACCCGCGAACACAGTTACAACAGGTCCGCACGGATCTCTTTGATATGAAAATAATCTGCGGTGAACAAAGGAAAAATACGGTTGAACTTGAACGAAAGGCCGATTCCTTGCAACGGGAGTTGAACAATGCCAGGGCCAAGATCAGGCGGCTTGCGGCAAAGCGGTAAAGAAAACCGGTTGACGATACCCCCTGGCCCCAATACAGTGACGATAATTTCCGCAACAACCAGTTCCTGGTGGTCAACCAGTCCACCATTAGGGGAGCAAACAGCACCGCAGACCCGATGTGGTGGTGTTTATCAACGGCTTGCCGATCGCAGTCATCGAGCTGAAAAATCCGAGCAATGAACAGACTGATATCTGGGATGCCTTTAACCAGCTCCAGACCTACAAGGAGGAGGTTGCCGATCTCTTTCTCTGTAATGAAGCCCTGGTGGCGAGTGATGGCTGGACAGCCCGGGTGGCTTTGCCTGGTTTGTTTGCACCCGGAAAAAGGATCTCAATGATCTATCCAAAGAAAAAATGATGGCATCGCCTTGCCAGGAGTTGCTGTACCATACCCTGCTCCTTGACATCGAGGTCAATGAGAAGGGAGAAATATACTCGCTGGGCGCCGTCCTTGGCGAGAAGACCTTTTCGGTCTCTGATCGAAGGAGATTCGGCTCGAATACTCTCAGGGACCTTGATGCCTTTGCCAGACAGGCCCGTTTCGTTCTCGGCCACAACATCCTCAATCACGATATCCAGCGATTGCAACAGATCGCGCCCGATCTGCAACTCTTCAGCAAGCCCAGAATCGATACCCTCTTCCTCTCTCCCCTTGCGTTTCCAGCCAATCCATACCACCGGCTGATCAAGAATTATCAGATTGTCCGCGACAGTATCAATGATCCCGTCCAGGACGCGATGCTGGCCGGGAAGGTATTTGCCGAGCAATGGGACGCCCTGGTGCAG
>SKJK01000301.1 GCA_007121995.1 Desulfobulbaceae bacterium | reverse complement strand
TGCATGAAGGCAGGGTCAAACAGATTGTCGGCTCGACGCTGACGGAGAATGGAGCCGGTCCGCACACCAATTTTTCTTCCGAATTCCCCCCCTCTCATTACGCCGCAATGTATAGACGCGACCGTTTGACCGGCGGTCATGTCATCATGCTCGGACCTGGCAATACTACGGCGGCTTGTGAAGCGCTGCGTGCCTGGCCAGGTGGTCTACAGGTAGGGGGAGGCATCAACGACAAAAACGCTGCTCAATGGCTTGATCTCGGAGCCTCCCACGTTATTGTCACCTCCCATGTTTTTCACGACGGTCATATTGACTGGCAACGCTTACGCCGATTGAACGACCTGATCGGCACCAAGCATCTGGTGCTTGACCTCAGTTGTCGACGTCGCGACAACAACTACTATGTAGTAACCGATCGATGGCAGAAATTTACCGATGTCACCATCAATGCTGCGGTTCTGGATTCACTGGCAACGTACTGCGATGAATTTCTGATTCATGCCGTTGATGTCGAAGGCAAATGCATGGGCATAGACATTCAGTTGCTGGAATTACTTGCCGCTGCCACACCGCTCCCGACAACTTATGCCGGTGGGGTGGCTTCCATGGCTGACTTGGAGCTTATCCGCTCCGCCGGGCAGGCCCGCATTGACGTAACCGTCGGTTCAGCCCTCGATATTTTTGGCGGCACTGGTTTACAATACCGCGACGTGGTGGCTTGTTGTGCCCGCGGCCGGATCTGAACCACCATCGGCCGACCTTGCCGAACTGAAACTCCTGATTCCCGAAGAATTGCACCGGGCTTTTCAACGATGCCTCTGGATCCGAATCAATGAAACCGGGCAGACACAATTACAGCTCATGGAAGAAACCGTCCGCGATTTCCTCCTCAAACATGGGTGTTGACCGGGATATCGTCGCTTGACCTCCACGTCACCTTCAATTAATATATAATATTAACCGCCATGCACATGGTGGGGTCAGCCTCCTATTATCCTTGTCCCCGTACTTGCATCCATGAACGAACGGCAAAAAAAATTGGAGAAAATCCAAGTTGTTGTCGACAAAATGCCCAGTCTATCCACGACGGTCGGCAAGGTACTGGAAATCTGCAGCAGGGCGGACACCTCACCCAATGATCTGAACAAGGTTATTTCTCTTGACCCTGTGCTCACGGGCCAGGTACTCAAACTGATCAATTCGGCCTATTATTCCCTGATGAACAAGGTCACCTCGCTGACCCGTGCCATCATCATGCTGGGATTGAACACGGTCAAAAATCTTGCCCTGTCCACTGCCATTATTCGTTGCATCGGCCAGGCAAAAAAATCCAAGGCCTTGCCAATCAAGGCATTCTGGGCTCATTCCATCGGCGTTGGGGTCATGGCCAAACTCCTTGCCGCAGAACGTGGCATCCCGCTGACGGAACGAGAAGAGTATTTTGTTGCCGGTTTACTCCACGACCTGGGAAAAATTCCCTTTGGAGATGAGTACACCGATGTCCTTGCCCGGGCGCAGGCCATCCAGGAATCTCTTTTCCTTATCGAGCGTCAGACCTTGACAATTGACCACGAAGAGACAGGCAAAATGATAGCCTCCAAATGGAAGCTCAATGCTGTCATCACTGACGCTATCTGCCACCACCATACACCGGAGCTCGCCCACCCGGACAACCAGGCATTGGTCGCCACTGTCGCCCTTGCGGATTTTTATGTATGCCTGTTTGATATCGGGTACGCTGGTAACCGTTTTCCCGACGAAACAAATCTTGTGCATCTTCTTGAAATCTGCGGTCTGCAATGGAATACGGTCGTCGGTCTTTCCGAAGCCGTGGACCTTGAAATACAAAAAGCTGAAATTTTCCTGCAAATCTAAAAACTATCAAATATGCAAAAAAAGGCTACGCGCTCCCATACCATCAATGACACTCTCGCGGCTTGGAGGAGGAGCTCCTGCGTTCCACAGACAGACCCAATGAACCAGCACCACACACAGAAATACGGCTGATGCAATGATCAAAGTAAAATTCTGGGGTGTACGTGGCTCTATTCCCTGCCCTGGACCCAAAACCATGAAATACGGCGGCAACACTGCCTGTATCGAGTTGCGATTCCCCGAAGTGAATCGCCATATCATTATTGACGCCGGCTCCGGTCTCCGCGACCTGGCCAATTACATGCTTGCCCATGATCTGCCCCGTGGGCCTATTGCAACGGAAATATATCTGTCCCACACTCACTGGGATCACATTATGGGATTTCCTTTCTTTGTCCCTGCTTATATTCCCGGCACCACCATCAAAGTGTTCGGACCAGTGACCTATGAAGATGAGCCCCTGGAAGCAGTGGTCGGTGGTCAAATGAAATACCGCTATTTCCCGGTCAACATGGGAGAACTGGCCAGTTCCATTGAATACCATCGCCTGAAAGAAGACCCGCACATTGATCTTGGCGACGGCATCATTCTGTCGACCACGATAATCAACCACCCCATCACTACTCTGGGGTATCGGTTCAGCTTCCGTGGTGCTGTGTTTTGTACCGCCTATGATACAGAGCCCTTTCGCAATCTTTTCATCACCGACCCAACCGATCCATCGTACGATGAACTCATGGCCCATGAGGGAGAGGAAGCTGCAAGGGAACAGAATCATGTCCTGGAAAATTTTTTCAAAGACGCTGACCTGCTCGTCCATGACGCGCAATATACCCGACAAGAGTATGAAAAAAACAAAATAGGCTGGGGTCATACTCCTATTGAGGATGCCATAACCGCGGCTTGTCGGGCCGGTGTCAAGCAACTAGCACTTTTCCATCATGACCCGGAACGCAGCGATGAACAGATCGATGCTATGACATCTCTGTACTGTGCACCTGAGAAAACCGAAGGGATGTATACTTTTTTCGCTCGCGAAGGTCAGGAAATTATCCTCTGAGCAAGACCTCAGGTCCCGGGTCCAGATATTTGCCAATAAGGAGCTTCACATGACACAGCAGATTCTTGATTGTTGCGGGCTTGCTTGTCCACAACCCGTTCTTCGCGCCAAAGAGACTCTGGAGCAGGGTGTCGCTCAGTTTGACATGGTTGTCGACAATGAGGCTTCCAAGAACAATATCCTGCGTTTCGCCGGCAGCCAGGGACATCACGCTCAAGTCATCAATGCCCAAAAGGACCGCTTCACCATTCGTATCCAGGCGACAGCAACACCACGCACCGCCAAACCTTTTACCAGTGACACATATCAATGTGATATCCCGGGAAAGTCCGGCATGATCTGCGTGATCTCGGCTGACGCCATGGGCCGCGGTGACAATGAACTGGGATGGGCGCTCCTGCAGACCTACATCCAGACAATCAAGGATGTTGCCCCCTTACCTGAAAAAATTCTGCTGTACAACAGCGGTGTGAAACTGGTAACAGCCTCGTCCGGGGCACTGACTGCCCTGGAGGAACTCCAGGCTAAAGGAGTAGAAATCCTTGCCTGTGGCACTTGTCTGGACTTTTTTAAATTGAAGTCAGCAATCAAGGTCGGTCGCATTTCCAATATGTATGATATTATGCAGGCCATGGCCGATGCCGATAAAATCGTCAGCCCGTTATAATACAGCAGTACCGGAATTTTCCCTTCCATTATGTATCAATACAGGAAAAACCCTGTCTCTCCTTCTTTTGCTCCCGAACTATCGATGACACACCCAATAACACCCTGCCGTGATAACCGCCCCGACGTTTTCCGACGCCTTTTCTCCGCAAAGGTATCCACACGTTCTCTTTTTTTCTTCATTATCGCCGCCCTGTTGCTGCTGGTTCAGGCAACCGGCTCCTTTGCCAGAACAACTCCTGAATCCTTCAATGAAGACCGCAACCGTCTCATTGCTTTTATTCTCAGCCAGCAGTTGCCTAACCAGCACTTCGGCCATGAACCGCTCGACGACTCTTTTTCCCGCAAAGCCTTCGAACTCTACCTCCGCCAGTTGGATCCGAGAAAAAGATTTCTGCTCCAATCCGATGCCGGGGAGCTCTCCGCCTTTTCAACCCACATTGACAACGAACTTGCCAGAGGCCGGGTCGTCCTCGCTGATGCCGGAATGGACGTGCTCAACGACAGAATTCGCCAGGTGCGGCGGTTCATCGACCCGATCCTTGACCAGGGCTTTGACCTGGAGCAAAAAGAATATCTTGA
>SKJK01000290.1 GCA_007121995.1 Desulfobulbaceae bacterium | reverse complement strand
GATTTTGACCGGAGGCACCTGGACCGGTACCTTGTCAACCATCGACGCCTCCGGGCAACGTATTGACCTTGATGCGACTGTTTTTCCTATTTTGAATCAATCCGGCCAGCGAACCAATGTTGTTGCGATGGCTCGAGATATCACCCGGGAACGGCAATTGACCGAACAGCTGCATCATGCCCAGAAAATGGAGGCCATCGGCAAACTGGCGGCTTCCGTTGCCCACGAGTTTGGTAACCCTCTCCTGGGGATCCGTTTTGCCATCCGTGATGTTCAGCAACGACAGGGAGTTGATGCCGACGATAAAAAGCTGCTTCAGTTGGCGGAGAATGAATGTGACCGGATGAGAAAGCTTATCCGTGATCTCCAGTGTTTCAACCGGCCATCAACCGGACTGAAAACGCGTATTGATCTGCATCGGGCCCTTGAGGATATTCTGCTCTTCCATCGAAACTTGTTGAACAAGCAAAAAATTCAAATCGTCAAAAAATTTGCGCTTCAATCCCTTTTTGTTTGTGGTGTGGAAGACCAGCTTCGTCAGGTTTTCATCAATCTGATTCTCAATGCCCAGGACGCCATGGTTACCCAGGGCGGCGGGGTGTTGACCGTGATAACAGGCCAGGATACTGAAGTCTGGATCCAGATATGTGATACCGGGCAAGGGATCATACCGGAAAATTTTGACCGTATCTTCGAACCGTTTTTCTCCACAAAAGCAGCGGTGGAGGGCACAGGTCTCGGTCTGCCGGTTTCCTACGGTATTATTCGGGCTCACGGAGGGACGATTGAGGTAGAGTCGACCCCCGGGCGGACCATTTTTTCGATCAGGTTGCCGGCGGAAACAACGTGTGAAGGTTCACTTCAACTCTCCCGGGATACCGGCACAGCGGTAGCACCAGGTGCATAGCGAGCCTGGAACGATTATCTGCCCGACACTAAAACTCCGTTCCCTGGTAATCTCAGCGTAACCAATAACGGAGAGAACCAGGCGGTTTACCATGCTCAGCCTCGGGGATGAAATCGCTGGTGTGCTGCTTTGAGGCGGTCTGTGTCGATATGGGTATAGATTTGCGTTGTGGAGATGTCGGTGTGCCCGAGCATCATCTGGACTGAGCGAAGATCAGCTCCTCCAGAGAGCAAGTGGGTGGCAAAGGAGTGACGGAGCACATGCGGGCTTATGGTTTTGCCGATACCGGCTTTCAGGGCGATTTCTCTGATAATCTGCCAGAAGCGGTGTCGAGTCATTGCTGTTCCCCGGTTGGTGAGAAACAACAGCGGGCTTGGCCGTCGAGACCAGATAAGTGGTCGTCCCCGTTCGATGTAGCCTTTGATGACCAGAGCGGCTGAGGGGGAAAAGGGCACGATCCGCTCCTTGTTTCCCTTGCCGAGAATGCGGATATGGCAGCTGTGGAGATTGCAGCTGTTCACCGGCAGGTTGACCAGTTCCGAGACCCGCATGCCTGTGGCGTACAGCAGATAGAGCATGGCATGGTTTCTCAATCCCAGAGGGGTAGTGGTCGCGGGCGGACGAAGCAGGCATTCCACCTCTGCGGGCGATAAGACTCTGGGAAGGCTGATACCGATCTTTGGTGCCTGAATCTTCGCCATTGGATTGGCAGTAATCATCCCCTGCTTATGGAGAAAATGAAAAAAGGCTTTGATCGACGCCAGTCTCCGCGCGTTAGATCGTGATCCGATATGGTGCTGCTGACAAAAGAGAAAAAAACGGCGAACATGTTCCTTGCCAATAGAGCCCTGGAAGTCGGCAGCCTCTTGGTAAAGAAAACGAAAGAAAAATTGCAGGTCGGCACCGTAGGCGGTAACGGTATTGTCGGCAAGCCGTCTCTGCACCGTCAGGTATTGGAGGAAAAGCGGCAGGTATTTACTGTCGTCAGGGGGCTGCAGGGGAGAAATCCTGGGGGGAAAAAAGCCCCAACGGAGAGTCCGTCGGGGCTTTGAGTTCAGAACCGGCTTCGCATCCGATTGAACTTGCGAAGTTTACGCAGGGCTTCAGCTGCTTTACGGCGTTTTTTAACACTGGGCTTTTCGTAATATTCGCGCCGTTTCAGCTCTCGTTTGATACCGTCGATCTGCATCTTTTTTTTCAGTTGCCTGATCGCGTATTCAAGATCACCTCTGACATCTACTTCGATCATAATCGCATCACTTCCTTTGATGGTTGGCCAAGGCCGTTAATAAGAGTATTTTTTATAAAAATATCAAAGTATCTCTTTTGCGGATGATTGTCAAGAAAACAACAATGGCCGATTGATCAGAAACCGTTTGCCCCAGACCTTACGGATCGGGAAGGAAATGGAGTATAGCATCGGACGACACGGGTGGATGCAAAGCGTGGGACCGGGTCCTTTTGATTTATTTTTGCCGATGGTGATGGTACCATGGCAAACAGTTCTTCGGCGGGGTTGCTGGACAACCTCGTGCCCCTTTCCCTTTGCATGGAGCGCAATGATGGCACAAGTAAAAAAGCGATTGGCACTTATCGCCGGCGGTACATCCGATGAACGAGAAGTATCACTGCGGGGAGCGGTCGGCGTTGAAAAAGCGCTTGACCCTGACAAGTACGAGGTCGTCAGGTACGATCCGGCAACCGATCTGGGCAGAATTGCTGCCGACGCGGCAACGATTGATGTTGCTTTTCTGCTTTTGCACGGAGTGCATGGTGAGGACGGCACGATACAGGGTTTTCTGGATCTGCTCGGTATTCCCTATCAGGGGGGCGGTGTCCTTGGGAGTGCCTTGGCCATGGACAAGCATCTGGCCAAAACACTCTATGTCCATGCAGGGTTGCCGGTGGCACCATGGGTGATGGTTGAGCCCAAGGATTTTACCGACAGCTCTCGCATTACCGAAATGCTCAAGTTGCCCTATGTAGTCAAGCCAGTCCGCCAGGGATCGTCCATCGGCATGTCCATCGTACGGGAGACAGAACAGCTTGCCGACGCCCTTCGCCTGGCCGGACAACATGACAGCGAAATTATGGTGGAACAGTTCATCGACGGTCGGGAGTTGACAGTCGGTGTTATTGGCAATGACAACCTGATGCCTCTACCGCTGATTGAGATCATTCCAGACAGTCGTTTCGATTTTTTCAATTATGAAGCGAAGTACCAGCCTGAGGCCAGTGAAGAAATCTGTCCGGCAGCGGTCAGCGAGGAGGTGCGGGATAAAGCGCAGGAATATGCCATGACTGCTCACCGTGCACTGCGGTTGCGGGGCTACAGTCGCACTGATATGATCCTGGCAGAGGACGATATCTATCTACTTGAGACAAACACGATACCGGGGATGACCCCGACAAGTCTGTTTCCCCAGGCAGCTGCCGAGGCTGGATTGTCATTCAGCGCCCTGCTGGACCGCCTGATAGAGCTGGCCCTGGAAAAACCGTTGAATGTGCGGGAATAGAGGCCAACCGCCTGTTCCGGATTTTTAAAAACGGTCCTGGAAATAAGGCTCAAGTATAGGAGGCAGTTGTATTGAGCCGTCGTCCTGCTGATAATTTTCCAAAATGGCTAATAAGGTGCGGCCCACAGCGAGTCCTGATCCGTTGAGGGTGTGGACCAGCCGGCTCTTTTTTTCGCCTCTGGGGCGATAACGAATGCCGGCCCGGCGTGCCTGAAAATCAATAAAATTGGAGCAGGAGGATATCTCCCGATAGGTATTCTGTCCCGGGAGCCAGACTTCGATGTCATAGGTTTTTGCTGCTGAAAAGCCGAGGTCGCCGGAACAGAGGGTGACTATGCGATAGGGTAATTCGAGCAGTTGCAGCACCTCCTCCGCATCAGCCAGCAGTCGTTCCAGCTCATCTGTTGACGTCTCCGGCGTGGTGAATTTCACCAACTCCACCTTCTCAAATTGGTGTTGCCGGATGAGTCCCCGGGTGTCCTTGCCGTATGATCCGGCCTCGGCACGGAAACAGGGGGTGTAGGCGGTATATTTCAGCGGCAGGTCGTCCTCGTCGAGGGTCGCGTCGGCGTGTATGTTGGTCACCGGCACTTCGGCGGTGGGAATGAGCCACAGATCACGATCGGAAATTTTGAACAGATCCTCTGCGAACTTGGGGAGCTGTCCAGTGCCGGACATGGTTTTTGAGTTGACCAGAAACGGAGGCAATACTTCCGTATAGCCATGTCTCTGGGTATGCAGATCCAGGAAAAAGCTCACCAGGGCTCTTG
>SKJK01000022.1 GCA_007121995.1 Desulfobulbaceae bacterium | reverse complement strand
TCCAGGGATTTGCCGCCACCCAGGTGGCAGTGACAAGCGAACACCCCAGACACCCCCACCGTCATCTCGAGGACATCGGTACCATTCTTGACCAGGCCAAATTACCGTCCAGGATCCGGGACAAAGCCTTCGCTGTCTTCACCCGCCTGGCTGTAGCCGAGGCAGAGGTACATGGTACTACGATCGATCACATCCATTTCCACGAGGTGGGAGCTGTGGATGCCATGATTGACATTGTCGGCACGGTGGCTGGTTGTGCTTACCTGCACATTGACAGGTTGTTTTGTTCGCCTTTGCCCATGCCACGGGGCTGGGTCAACTGTGCCCACGGGGATATTCCCCTGCCAGGGCCTGCAGTGTGCCGTTTGCTGGAGGGGGTACCGGTGTACGGCGAAAATATCGATCAGGAGCTGGTCACCCCCACCGGTGCTGCCCTGGTGCGGGAACTGGCTGACGGTTTCGGGCCGATGCCGCCGATGCTCCTTGCCCGCACCGGATACGGGGCTGGTTCCATGGAACGGCAAGACGGACGCCCTAATCTGCTCCGCCTGCTGCTCGGTCAAGGTACCGAGACCGAAGAGGCACAACTGGTCGAGGTGATTGAAACTCACCTTGATGACTGTCACCCTGAACTGTGGCCCCATGTCTGCGAACAGTTGCTCTCCGCCGGCGCCCTCGATGTCGGCCTCATCCCCATGCAGATGAAAAAAGGACGGCCAGGCATGCTGCTTCGGGTCATTATTGAACCCGACGACCGGATAGCTGTCACCACGGTGCTGTTCAATGAAACAAGCACCATCGGTCTGCGGATCCGGCGGGAAGAGCGGATGACCCTGCCCCGGGAGATAATAACTGTTACCACACCCTGGGGTGACCTGCCGGCCAAGAAAATCAGCACCCCAAGGGGTGTCGTCATCACTCCTGAATATGAAGCCTGCCGAGTCGCTGCCAAAGCCCATAATGTGCCGCTGAGAGAAATCTATGCTGCCATTGACCGGGCTTGCCCTCCCTCTTCTTACTGACGTGTGTTCATGGATCGTCTGCTGATGTTCATCGCCACCGGAGCTTACAGTGGCTATCTTCCCAAGGCCCCGGGAACCTGGGGATCACTGGTCGGGGTGCTGCTCTGGCTGGTCCTGGGCCGCCTGGAACCGACAACCTATTGGGCCGCCATCGCCTTCTTTTTCGTGATCGGCGTCTACAGTGCCGGTGCCGCGGAAAAAATTCTTGACCGGGGTGATCCAGGTGTCGTGGTCATTGACGAGATCGTCGGCGTGCTGATCGCCCTTGCCATGGTACCGATCCATCCGGTGACCGCGATCCTTGGATTCTGTCTGTTTCGTTTTTTCGATATTCTTAAACCCTTCCCAGTGGGATGGCTTGATCGCCACCTCCATGGCGGCCTGGGGATCATGCTCGATGATGTTGCCGCCGGTTTGCAGGCTTTGATGGTATTACAATGCGGCCTGTGGCTGTACGGTAGATTCAGCTTCAGCTGAAGGTCGACTCGTCATCCGAGTGAGAGGAAGGTCAGGAGAACATCTATGCCAGGTCACATCGACTTCCACACCCATGCCTTTCCCGACCAGATTGCTTCTTTCGCGATTCCCGCCCTGGAAAAAGAGGGCAATATCAAGGCCCATCTCAACGGCACCATTGCAGCACTGCTGTCCTCCATGGACCGTTGTGGCATCGAACAGTCGGTGGTCTGCTCAATTGCCACCCGTCCGGAACAGTATATGCCTATCCTGCAGTGGTCCAAGGCGATTCGTTGTCAACGGATCGTTCCCTTTCCCTCGCTGCATCCTGCCGACCCCCTGTTACTGAAACATCTGCTGCATATCAAGGCCGAGGGATTCAAAGGCATCAAAATGCATTCCTATTACCAGGATTATGACCTGGACAACCCCTCCTTGAACGAGTTGTATGCAGCACTCCTTGAACTGGAGATGATTCTGGTCATCCACGCCGGTTACGACATCGCCTTTCCCCGCATCCGCCGCGCTGACCCGCACCGGATTCTCAAGGTCTGCCGCAGGTTTCCCGGCCTCAAACTGATCGCCACCCACCTCGGTGGCTGGGATGAGTGGGACGATGTACGCCGTCTGCTCACCGGAGAGCCGATCTACATGGAACTCTCTTTTGCCCTTGATTTCCTTGATGAAGTCCACCTGCGAGAGATCCTGCTTGCGCACCCGCGGGAATACCTGCTGTTTGGTACCGACTCACCCTGGACCGATCAGGCAACTTCCTTGCAAATGCTGGACAGACTGGGGCTGCCGCAGGCCCTTGTCGATAAAATCACCGGGGGTAATGCCCGGCGTCTGCTTTCCTGCTGACCGCTGTCACCAGAACCGGTTTTCTGTTTTCACCTCAAAGCTTCCTGAATCCGGGCCATAGCCTTGACCACATTGGCCTGCGAATTGAAGGCGGAAAGGCGGATATACCCCTGCCCGCAACGACCGAAGCCGGCCCCTGGTGTACAGACCACCCCGGCCTTGTCCAACAGCAAATCAAAAAATTCCCAGGAATCCCGGCCCCCTTCGATCCAGATATAAGGAGCGTTGTCACCGCCGACAAAGGAATACCCCAGCTCACTCATGGCTGTACCGATAATCTTGGCATTGGCCAGATATCCGTCCACCAGCGCCCGGCACTGGGCCGCACCCTCCGGCGAATACACCGCCTCAGCCGCTCGTTGCACCGGATAGGAGACCCCGTTGAACTTGGTGGAGTGCCGCCGATTCCACAAAGGATGAATTGCCTGCCGATTACCGCGACTATCAAAGGCCCGGCACTCTTTGGGCACCACTGTGTAGGCACAGCGGGTGCCGGTAAAGCCGGCATTTTTGGAATAGCTGCGGAACTCAATCGCCACCTCGCGGGCACCCTCGATCTCGTAGATGGAATGCGGCAACGATGAATCACGGATAAAACTTTCGTAGGCGGCGTCAAAGAGAATGAGCGCCTTGCTGTCCCGTGCGAAATCAACCCAGATTTTGAGCTGTTCTTTGGTAATGGTGGATCCGGTGGGATTGTTGGGGAAGCAGAGATAGATCAGGTCAACTGGTTCGGTGGGCAGATCCGGGACATAGTTGTTGTCCTTAGTCGAATCGAGATAGACGATCCCTTCATAGCGGCCGTCCCTGTATGCACCGGTGCGTCCTGCCATGACATTGGTATCAAGATAGACCGGATAAACCGGATCGGGAATGGCCACCCTGGTCTCAAGGGCAAACAGCTCCTGGATGTTGCCGGTATCGCATTTGGCTCCATCGGACACAAAGATTTCATCGGCCTCAATTGCCGCACCCCGGACTTGAAAATCATGCTTGGCAATGGCCTCCCGCAGAAAATCGTAGCCCTGTTCCGGGCCGTAGCCACGAAAATTTGTGGTGGTCGCCATTTCCTCGACCGCGGTCTGGAAGGCGCTGACGCAGGCCGGGGGCAATGGATTGGTCACATCGCCGATCCCCAGTTTGATCACGTCCCGATCCGGGTATCTCGCCTGAAAAGCGGCTACCCGCTTGGCGATGTCGGAAAAAAGGTAAGAGGCCTGCAACTTAAGGTAATGTTCGTTTATTTGTAACATGAAATGCGTCCTTTCAAGTTTTCACAAGGCCCCCGCTCCGGTGCATCACTGGAGGGGGGAGTACATTTTTGCACCGTTAAAGATCCACCTTGACCCGATCACTGAAATCATATCCTCCGGTGGCCAAATCGTAATCCATTCGTCCCGCGGTCAGGCGCAATCCCGGCGCCTGGAGCCGAACCGCCCCCGGACTGACCACCATTTTGGTCGCGTCATAATAATGCACCAAGTCGGAAAACAATTGCTGCTCACTGACCGGTTTGGTGATCACCACATCATCGATGAGCACCAGGTGACGCTCATTGATAAAGTATTTGCCGCGCCCGCTGGTGATATTGGTAGGCTCCTTTTCACTGCCGATATACATGGCACTGACACCACCATCCATCTCGATTTCATGATCATTCTCGCCGGTGTAGGCACGCTCGGCATCTATCTGCCACTCTTCCTTGCCGTTACTGGTCAAGGTGATGGCCACCGTATCCATGATAAAATTCTGGACCGGAGATGTCTGCACCGGCTCCATCAAGTCAGGATTATACTCGCCCCGGGGAGCGAGAAAAGCCGCGACATGTGGCTGCCACAGGGGGCTGATGACGAACAGCAGCAAGGGCAGTATCCACAGC
>SKJK01000007.1 GCA_007121995.1 Desulfobulbaceae bacterium | reverse complement strand
TCTCAATCGAGGGGTGCTGGCAAAGTGAACCGCCGGCATACACTTCATATTCCGAGGAGTACATTCGACAGCGCGACCAAGAATCAAGAGAACAAAACCGTTTCAGGATGAACACAGGAAAAGAATTGTCGATGTACCCTTACTGACCTGATAGGTTGTTGCCGCAACGCCGCACCGGAGCATTCCTCACTTGAAAAATTCAATCGCCCTGATTCTTCTGGCATTGGCCAGTTTCCTGCCTGCCTGCTTGCGGCTTTCTTCCCAGGGGTTCACTCAGCCCGCCGGCCTCCTCTCCGACAGCGGTCTGGGACTGCTTGTTTTCCTGATTGCCCTCTACAGCCCTCACTGGCTACGTCTGTTGCTGGTCTTGTTATGGGCTCTGTTCCAGGTTTCAGCCCATGAACTGGTGGCCGCCATGCAGCGTCTGCCCACCTGGCAGGATATCCAATACCTTGCCGACCCAGCCTTTCTCCACAAAAGCGCCGCTGGATTCAACCTCGCTGCCCCTGGTGCTGTCACTGCGCTGGTGCTGACAGCAGTACTGGTCTGTTTCCTGCCGGTGTCCCGCCCGGGCCGAGGCTGGTTGGGGCCGGGCCTGGCAGCGCTACTGCTCATCCTGGTGGCACAGGGATTCCTCAGTAATCGCTCGTATGACCACAGCATTGCCGCTCGCTACAATCCTCTCCACTGGTTCATCGTCGACGCCGTCTCGTCTCCTCTGCCGAGAAATCTGCCCGCAATGGGAGTCCGCCTTCCACCGGGCCTCAACAATCTTGACCTCAACAGTACGGCGCTGCTGCCCCGGGGAAAAGCGCAAAACGTTCTGATCGTCATCCTGGAAGGAATACCCGGGTTGTATTACCCTGCAATCAGAGAGGGTATGGGTGTGGATTCGCATGACATCGTCATGAACCGGATGGCCGCGACTACAGACGATGCCATGATCATCCCTGATTTCACGGTGCATAGCCACCAGACGATCCGTGGTCTCTATGCCATTCTCTGCGGTGATTACAGCAAACTCTCCTGGGCCACACCCAAGGCCTATGAACTGCAACAGAACCCGGAACGTGCCGACCAGTGCCTGCCTGCCCAGCTGGCGCAAAACGGCTGGTCCACCCATTACCTCCAGGCAGCTGGCCTCGGATTCATGAGCAAGGACAGGGCGATGCCGCTGATGGGTTTCCAGACGACACTTGGCAGTGAGTGGTTTTCTGAGCCCAACCCTTTCCCCTTTTCCTGGGGACCGATTGATCCTGTTTTCTTCCGCGGCGCAACCACCTATATCACCGAACTCCAACGCAAAGATCAACCCTGGATGCTGACCCTGCTCACGGTGGGCACCCATCAACCCTATGGCGTCTCCGATGTATTCGCCGCGCAATACCCGTCAAGACAACGAGCGGCCATAGCCCTGTTGGATGAGGCTGTCGCCGACTTCATTGCAGACCTTCGCCGGGACGGGGTACTCGATAATACCCTGGTACTCATCACCTCCGACGAATCCCATGGTTCAGCCTTGGCCGATTGGGTCAGCAGTTGGGGTCTGGCGGTTATCCTCGCTCCGGAAGATGATCTGCCGCGGATTAAACAAGGGGGATATGGCCTGGTCGATATCACCGCCTCCGTACTTGATTATTTCGGCCTGAACATGCCTGCGAATATTGTCGGGCGAAGTTTTTTCCGGGAATATACTACCCCGAGGGAAATGATCGCTTTTACCGCCTCCAAAGTACGTCGTCACACCGCTGATAACCTCCGCTATGAGTGTTCCGCCGATGGCCGTTGCCTGGTGGGCACGGCACCCAGCCTGCTGGGCTTTCCTCCAGCGGATTTTGCTCCTGACAGGGACGGAGGTGGAAGCAGTAGCTTTACTTATGCCGCAAGCCTGGACCGCAAGCTGCACCCCCGACACGGGGAATCGCAGACCCTGCAATTTGCCGAGGGGGAGTTGCGTCGACTTCCAGAAAAAATCACCAGCGAATGGGGCGACAATCTGATCGGCGCTCAATATCTTGATTTTCCTGCCAATTCAAAAGTGCATGTCTCCATCCGGGTGCGGGCCGTCGAAGCCCATGAAAGCGGCATCCGCATGCAACTGCTGCTCAAGCAGTGGGAACGCCAGCAGGGTGATATAGCCACACCCAATTTCCCGGTACTCCGGGCCGGCGAAGAGAGTACGATCGAATTCACCTTTGAAAATATCGAGGCCAGACAATCCTTCTCCTTCCACCTGCTGGGCGAAGGGAAAAATGCTACTATTCAGATGCAGGATTTCGTGGTCACAGTCGATACGATGGATGGCTGACTTTGTTGCAAAAGAAAGGAAGATTTGCGCCGTTGACAAGCTGCTCTCCGTTGATAAACATCATAACCAGTCACGGGGATTGTTACTGTTTGTGTT
This sequence comes from Desulfobulbaceae bacterium, assembly GCA_007121995.1. Taxonomy (GTDB): domain Bacteria; phylum Desulfobacterota; class Desulfobulbia; order Desulfobulbales; family Desulfobulbaceae; genus Desulfobulbus. The sequence goes on along the minus strand of SKJK01000007.1, from coordinate 1,826 downwards.
ATCACGCGTCTATGATCGCCAACCAGCCATCTCTTCGGAGATGGCAGAAAATCGTTCATACCCGGTCAAAGGGGACACAAGATAAAGAATCGTTCCCTTTGACCGGTACCACCTTTACGCAATATCACCACAGGAGAAAAGGAATGAAAAGAATGCGATATCTATTACCCATACTGGTTTGCCTATGCTTTGCCGCCACATCCTGGGCCAGCGAACATCGTCTGGGCGGTGGCATCAATTACTGGACAACAGTCGACAGTCTGGATGAAAGTATTGATGATAACGGTTTTTCCTATCTGCTCAGTTATCAGTACCGTCCGGGCTTGATCGCCCTGGAATGTGATCTAGAACTGCTTCCTGATCGATTCGGCGAAAACGCTATTGCCCCGCAGGCCTATGTATTGGTGGGCGACGGCCTCTATGCAGCTGCTGGCATCGGCATTGTCCATACAGATGGCAGCTTTGCCGACAAACCTTTCTTCGCCCTGCGCGCCGGCATCAATTTCAACATTCTCCCTGGTCTATTTGCCGATATCTCAGCAAACTATCGATTCAATGACACCACCGATCTGAAAGACCAAGACAAAAAAATCGACACGGACACCGTTTTTCTTGGCGCCGCGCTTCGCTTTGCTCTTTGACCCTGGCGACGGTGGGTGGGATGTGAGACTCACAGGCATCCCATCCTTGCACGAGAGCGGCTGTTCTCATCGAAGGACTATGGCGGGCAGCCGGGCCTGGGAACAGGTTACGGTGAGGATGGTCCCCGGATGTCATGGTGTTCAGAACAGACTGAAACGAACGTTCCAGCCACTGGAAAGGATCGTGCCCATGACCGGCGATTTGATCTCTCTGGGGTGAAAATCATACTCGTGGGCCGCTGTCTGAGCATACTGTTCGATCATACCAAGGCGCCCCGGCCGCACCCGGCAAAAAGGCAGCGGAATGCGACGCAGGCCAATTTTTACCTGGTCCGGACAGATCAGGAAATCAGCGGTGCGCATCCGGTCCATCAGCAGAACAGTCCGGGTAGCGGGTTCCAACCGACAATGCAGTTCGTAGAGACGGGTAACATTCAGACGGCTGAGCAATTCGCACCACTGTGGATCCTCATGTCGCCAGGTCAGAACCAACTTGTTGCGCTCGCCAACCGCCCGCACCGGACCGCGGATATCGTTGACCCGCAATAGTCGCCGCTGCAACTCCTCGGCTTGCACAGGCGAACCTGAGCCGGAAAAATACCAGCATCTTCGTATTATCCACCCAAGAAAGACCGGCAACAGCAAGGCAGCCAGCGTGACCCAGAAACACAGCCATTGCAGCAGGGTTATCTCATCGAGTCTGGTGCGCATCAGGAACAAGGGCAACAGGCTGAGCAGGTACACCAACAACAGCAGCAGCAGGGCTGCACCGGTTAACACAAAACGTTTCAGCATGATAAAACGGACACTCTCTCAAAAAGATCGGACGGAATCGGGGGAAAAAAACAAGGCACCAGCCGCCGAATCCATGACCGCCTCCATACCGATGGGCAGCGCGATATTTTGTTCCCTGTGCCCCACGGGGAATGCTGCCCAAATCGGATAATCAGACCCTGCCAGTTCCATGATCCTATTCCATACACCCTCCTGGAGGCGATGGTTGCCAGTGCTGTCATCCCTACCCGAATCAAAGGTGCCAAGAAGCAGACCGGCCAGTCGCTGCAGACGTCCAGCCAGGGCTAATTGAGTCAGCATCCGATCCAGCCGGTAGAGAGGCTCGTTGGTGTCTTCCAGCAACAGAATACACTTATCACAGGCGTGATCCCAGGGTGTGGCCAGAAGATG
>SKJK01000080.1 GCA_007121995.1 Desulfobulbaceae bacterium | reverse complement strand
CATCCTTCTTGACAGATTCTCTTTTTTTGCTGGACAACAGGACCGTTATGCCTCGACCACGAGAAAAAAAATCATCACCCACCCCCACCCATATCGTCGGCATCGGCGCCTCCGCCGGTGGCCTGGAAGCGATCGAAACTTTTTTCAAAAACATGCCGGCCAACAGCAATCTGGCCTTTGTCGTTGTCCAGCACCTGTCGCCGGATTACAAAAGCCTGATGGTGGAATTACTCACCAAAAAAACGGACATGCCGGTACACCGGGCCGAAAACGGCATGCAGGTGCTGGCCGGCAATATCTACCTCATCCCGCCAAAAAAGAATCTGACCATCTTCCACGGCAAACTGCTGCTCAACGATAAGGTCAGCAATCAGGGGATCAGCCTGCCCATTGACATTTTTCTTCGTTCCCTGGCCGAGGATCAGGCGGAAAAGGCCATCGCCATCATCCTCTCCGGAACCGGCAGTGACGGCACCCGCGGCGTTCGTGCCATCAAGGAATTCGGCGGCATGGTCATGGTACAGAGCGAAGAGAGTGCCAAATTCGATGGCATGCCCCGGGCTGCGATCTCCACCGGGGTGGCCGACTTTATCCTGCCGGCGGAGGAGATGCCGACACAATTGCTGGCCTATGTCGCTCACCCTTACGTCTCAGGGGAGAAACAGAGGGACCATCTGCTCCAGGATGCTGACGCCCTCACCCGCCTGTTCGCTGAACTGCGGGAAAAAACCAAGGTCGACTTCACTTTTTATAAACCCAGCACCATCACCCGCCGGATCGAACGGCGCATGTCGGTCAACCAGATCAGCGATTTTGAGGAGTATGTCCGCTATCTGCAGAACTATCCCGGTGAAGTAATGAACCTGTACCGGGACCTGCTCATCGGGGTGACCAACTTTTTCCGGGATCCAGAAGCCATGACCGAGCTGGAGGAACGCTGGCTGCCCGAGCTGCTACGCAATACCCAAAAACGGGAAATTCGTTTCTGGGTGGCAGGCTGCTCCACCGGAGAGGAGGCCTACACCATTGCCATTATCGTCAAAGAGGTCCTGGAGAAGCTGGCCATTAGTCGCGATATCAAAATATTTGCCACTGATATCGACCGCGGGGCCATTGTCACCGCCGGCGCCGGCATCTATCCCGAAGGCATCCTCGGCGACCTGCCCCCCAGGATCACCAGTAAATATTTTTATCACAAGGAAGACAAACTGCAGATAGCCCGCCATCTTCGCGAAATGGTGGTCTTTGCCCAACACAATCTGATCAAGGATCCGCCTTTCACCAATATCGACCTGATCTCCTGCCGCAACCTGCTCATTTATCTGCAACCGGTTCTGCAGCGCAAGGCCTTTGAGATGTTCAACTTTTCCCTCAATCCCAATGGCCTGCTCTTCCTCGGCAGCAGTGAGACCATCGGCGAAATGACCGACTTTTTTGACCCCCTGCACCAGAAATATAAAATCTTTCGGTCAAAAGGCAAAACCCAACTCCTCCGGGATGAACTGACGGTCTCAGCCAAAGAAAACAGGTCCCCAGCCCAGATTCGCGATCGTCGCCACAACGACAGCGATGGTAACCGCCTCATCAAAAAATTCCTTGAGGTGGCGGCACAACAGTACCTGCCCCTTTCTGTTGTCGTCAACGACCAACTGGAGGTTATCCACATCATCGGCAACGCCGAAGGGATCTTCACCCTGCCTTCCGGACCGATGGACTTCAATATCACCAAAATGGCCCCCAAAGGGCTGGCCATCCCCCTGGCCACGGGTATCCAGAAGGTGTTTCGCACCAAAGAGCCGCTCACCTATACCAATGTCCGCCTCCAGACCCGTAACGAAGATCACACCCTCAATATCCGCATCCTGCCCTTACCCGAGACTAAGGGCCATGACATGATGGTTGCCGTTTTTCTGGAAACAATCAGCACACGACCGGTGACAACAAACCTGCCTGCTACCGCTACTTATGACCTCGACGAGGAGCACCAGCAACGTATCGATGACCTGGAACACGAATTGCAATTTGCTCGAGAAAATCTGCAGGCGACCATTGAAGAGCTGGAAACATCCAATGAAGAGTTGCAGGCGACTAACGAGGAGCTCCTTGCCAGCAATGAAGAATTGCAGTCTACCAATGAAGAGTTGCAGTCTACCAATGAAGAACTCTACACAGTCAATGCCGAGCACCAGAACAAGATTATCGAACTGACTGAACTCAACAATGATGTCGACAATCTCCTCACCAGCTCCCGCATCGGTACGCTGCTCCTTGACGAAGACCTGGAGATACGAAAATTTTCTCCGGAAATCAGCAAAATATTCTATATCATGGAGAAAGACATCGGTCGTCCCCTCACCCATCTCGCGCATCGCCTGGTGGACCTTGATCCCTTTGCGGCGGTGCGAACCGTGCAACAGACCAACCAACCGCTGGAACAGGAAGTCCGGGCGGAACAATCGCGCTGGTTTTTGATGCGCATCCTGCCCTATGCCATCGGCCCCAATATCTTTTCCGGAGTAGTGCTGACTTTTGTCGACATCACCGAGGCCAGGACAACCCAAAATCATCTTGTTCGCAGTCGCCAGATCACCCAGGAGATCAGCCACCATATTCCGGTGGGGCTGTTCGTCTATCGGGTCGAGGATGATGGCAAAATGATGCTGGAAAGCTGCAATCCGGAAGCGGAACGGATGACCGGGGTCACCATGCATGAGTGGGGCGGTAAAGAATTCACGGCAATCTGGCCTCAGGCCGAAAAAATGGGGATCACGGATCATTTCCGCCGGGTGATCGAAACAGGAAGCGCCTGTTTCCTCGAAAACTTTGCCTACAAAGACGAGCGGATCAGCGGTTGGTATCGCATCCAGGCCTTCCTGCTACCGGACCGACGACTGGCGATTTCTTTTGAAGACATCAGCAGCCAGCAGGAAATGCAGCGACAACTCGAAGAGAGCGAGCAGCGATACCGAAGTCTGTTTGAGACCATGGCCCAGGGGGTTGTCTATCAGGACGACGCGGGCAGAATCATTTCCGCCAACCCGGCCGCCGAGCGTATTCTGGGGTTGACGGTCGACCAGATGCAGGGCATCACTTCCATGGATCCACGCTGGCAAGCGGTCAATGAACAGGGCGCGCCGCTGCCGGGCCACGAACACCCCGCCATGGTGGCCCTGCGCTCCGGTGAACCGGTCTTCGGGTTTATCATGGGGGTGCGCAGTCCGGCCGATGAAAAAATGCGCTGGATCCTGGTCAACGCCACCCCCCAGTGGCGCCAGGGGGAAGAAAAACCCTCTCAGGTCTACACCACCTTTGAGGATATCACCGAACGTTGCCGCCTGTTTCGTACCGAATCCAATCCTGGATGCCCTCAATGTCCAGCAGCATAAGGGAGCCGACAAGGTGACCACGACCGTTACCCGAAGCATTCCAACACTACCAACACAAAAGCATGAGCAACGACCACACCAATCCTGATTTCGAAGACCTGCGCAAACGTGCAGAAGCACTGGCCCGGTCCTCCACGGACAGTTCCACAGCACCAACGCCGGATGCATACCGACAAGTCATCCAGGAACTGCAGATTCACCAGATCGAACTCGAACTGCAGAACGAGGAACTACGAGATACCCAGCGGGCCTTGGAGGAGAGCCGCACCCGGTATATGCAGCTCTATCATAATGCTCCGGTTGGCTACGTGGTCCTCAACAGGGCCGGCATCATAACCGAGGCCAATGCCACCTTTGCTGATATGGTCAACCGTGATCGCGGCCGCCTCCTTGGCAGACCTTTTGCCGATTTCCTCTTTCTTCCCGACCAAGCCGTGTTTCTTGCCCGCTCCAAGGCTTTTTTCAAGCACCCGGAGGGCAAAATCCTTGAATTCCGGATCGGCGCCACCACGGCAACAACACGTTATGTGAGCCTGAAGGGGACGCCCCATTACCATCAGCAGGAAGAGAGAGCTGAGCATCACCACGAGTTGCTGCTCACCATCACCGATATCAACGATCGAAAAAAAGCGGAACAGGCTTTGCGGGACTCGGAACAGTTTGCCCGCTCAACCGTGAATGCTCTGGATGCCAACATTGCCATCCTGGATTACGACGGTCGCATTATTGCCGTTAATCAGGCCTGGCGCATCTTTGCTCGAGACAACCACTCCGATCCGGAAAAAGTCAGCGAAGGGGTCAACTATCTCTCCCTCTGTCAGTCTGTGCAGGGCCATGAGGCCGCCGAGGCCCAGGATT
>SKJK01000204.1 GCA_007121995.1 Desulfobulbaceae bacterium | reverse complement strand
TCGGTGCCGCCTTTGATATGTTCGCGGAAAATGGCGCCTGATTCAATATGGTCGATGCCGTATTTTTCTTTGATAATGGCGCCTTGCGTTCCTTTGCCGCTGCCGTTCGGTCCGAAAGTGAGAATGTTCATGCTGGTTTCCTCCAAGTTAAATCCGATCGATGATGGTTGATAATAACATCCTTATATTTTAAGGAAAAATCTGACCAAAAAATGAATAATCTCTCAGTAACGTGACATATATACAGTACCTTGCCTGAATACGCCATGAAAAATGATGATTTCAATCAGGAGGTCTGATGGTGGAAAAGAGAGGCCGGTTTTCTCGAGACTATGCGTTGCAATGGTGCATACTTTTTGACAAGCAGGGGTAAAGAGAGTAGAAAACACCCGGCTGGACAATGTATCCAATAACAATGTTTCCAATACTTTTTCAGGTGGTGCGGGGCATGAAAGAAATCAGAGTGGGACTGATTGGCTTTGGCACGGTGGGTAAGGGGTTGGCGGAAGTTCTGCTTACACAGCAGGAACGTCTGGCCAGGCGCACGGGAATGACTTTTCGGTTGGCGGGAATCGCCGATCGAAGTACCACCAAGGTGCCGGATCGATTTGGTTCCATTCCGCTGACCAGAAACGGCGAGGATCTGATTGCCGATCCGGAGATCGACATCATCGTTGAGCTGATCGGTGGCATTGAACCGGCCAAGACTCTGGTTCTCCAGGCAATCGCCGCCGGCAAACATGTGGTGACCGCCAACAAGGCCCTGCTCTCCCAGGAGGGGAGTGATATTTTTGCCGCCGCATCCCGCCAGGGCGTGGAGGTGGGGTTCGAGGCCAGTGTTGGTGGCGGCATTCCGGTGATCAAATCATTGAAAGAGGGGTTGGTAGCTAACCGCATTCTTTCTATCACGGGTATCATGAACGGCACCGCCAACTATATTCTCACCCGGATGACTGATGAGGGCATTCCCTTTGCCGAGGTCCTCCAAGAGGCCCAGCGTCTGGGATTTGCCGAGGCCGATCCGACCTACGACATTGAAGGGATAGATACGGCGCATAAACTTGCCATCCTGATGACCATGGCCTATGGCATGCCCATTACCCATAACGAAATCGCCACTGAGGGTATCTCTCGGATCGAACCGATGGATATCGAGTTGGCCCGGGAGTTCGGCTGCCGGATCAAACTTCTGGCCATCAGTCGCAATCACGGCGATCATGTCGAGGCCCGGGTGCACCCCACCATGGTGCCACAGGATCACTTGCTGGCCTCCATCAATGGTGCCTTCAATGCCATTCATTTCCACGGTGACATGGTGGGCAATGTCCTCCTCTATGGCCTGGGGGCAGGCATGGTGCCCACCGGCAGCGCCGTAGCTGCCGATGTGGTCGATATTGCCAGAAATATTCAATACGGTGCCATTGGCCGGGTGCCGTCTCTTTCCTACCTTCCCGATCAGGTAAGGCCGCGACGAATCACCCCCATGGAGGATCTCTATGGACCCTATTATTTCCGGCTCACGGTCCTTGATCAGCCCGGTGTGCTTGCTCGGATTTCCGGGATACTCAGCCGGTATGAGATAAGCATTGAATCCGTCATTCAGAAAGGACGGAAAAAGGTCGGTGCGGTTCCTCTGGTGATCGTTACCCACAGTGCCAGGGAGTCGGCGGTCAGCGATGCCCTCGATGAAATCAGCCGGCTGGATGCTGTTACCGCGCCGGTGGTCAAGATTCGTATTCTCGCAGAGGACCGATAACGGTCTTTAAGGACAGCTCATGAAATACATTCTTTTGATTGGCGACGGCATGGGCGATATTGCTGTCCCGGAACTGGGGGGCAAGACACCGCTGGAAGCTGCGGCAACTCCAACCATGGACCGGCTGGCCAGGCAAGCTGAAATGCTTTTGGTGCGCACCGTGCCTGCCGGGTATCCACCGGGAAGCGATATCGCCAACCTGTCCCTGCTCGGCTATGAACCGGATACCTGCTACACTGGCCGGGCACCGTTGGAGGCGGCGAGCATGGGGGTCGATATTGGTGCTGACGAGACTGCCTTTCGCTGTAACCTCGTGCATGTGGAACGACACGACAGCGGTGCAATGATCATGAAGGACTACAGCGCCGGCCATATCACCACCGCCGAAAGTCATGCCTTGCTGACCACCCTGCAGGCGGAATGCGGTACCTCCCAGCTCTCATTGTATCCCGGCATCAGTTATCGTCATCTCCTGGTGTATAGCGGTTCTCTCCCCAAGGGATGGCAGACCGTACCGCCCCATGATCATTCCGATAAGGATGTTACCGATTTTTTTCAGTCCTATCTGCAGGTTGAGTCCTTTCGGGATCTGTATGCCAAGGTGCCGGCAATTCTTGACCAGCATCCGGTCAACCTGCATCGGGCGGAACAGGGGAAAACAACAGCGAATTTTCTCTGGCTCTGGGGCGAAGGCAAACGGCCGGTGTTGGAGCCCTTGGAGAGTCGCTACGGTATCCGTGGTGGTTTGATCTCGGCCGTGGATCTGCTCAAGGGGCTCGGTGTGCTCAGCGGGCTTAGGGTTGTCGAGGTTGAAGGAGCAACGGGTTATCTCGATACCAATTACGAGGGCAAGGCCCAGGCAGCCCTGGAGGTCCTTGAAGACGATGATTTTGCTCTGGTTCACGTCGAAGCCCCGGACGAAGCCGGTCATCAGGGGCTGGCCCGTGAAAAAGTGCAGGCCATCGAGGATTTTGATCAACGTATCGTCACTCCGATTGTGGCTGAGATGGAGCGCCGCGGGGAACCGTTCCGACTGGTGGTGACCATGGATCACTACACCCCGGTGCATCGTAAGACCCACGAGGACTGGCCGGTGCCGATGTTTCTTTATGATTCACGGGGGTGTGCGCAGCCCTCCGGCCTGGAGTACACCGAGGCACATGTCCTGGCGGCAGTGATGAACAATGGTCTGACCCTGCCTTCCGGAGCAGCCTTTTTCCGCCGGTTCATCAATCGGGGGAACGATGAAAAGTAAAATGCAGGTCAGTTTGACAGCACCGGTCTTTACTGTTTCGTATCGAGTGATTTATGGCGATACCGATGCAGCTGGGGTAGTGTACAACGCCAATTATCTCCGTTATTTTGAGATCGCTCGTACCGAAATGATGCGGTCCTGGGCCATGCCCTATAGTGAGATTGAACAACTGGGATATATCTTGCCGGTGACTGAGAGTTATCTTCGTTTCAAGGCCCCGGCTGCCTACGACGATCTGCTTGCTCTTTCGGTATCGTTGGCGGAAAGCACCAAAATGACTTGTCGATTCCATTACGCCATAACCCGTCCCCGAGCTGATGGTCCAGAGCAACTCCTGGCCCGTGGATGTACCGTCCATGCCAGTGTAAACCGCGAGGGAAAACTGACCCCTTTGCCTGCTGTGGTCCTGGAAAAAATCACTGCCCTGCACGAAAAGACAAAGGAAGCAGAATGAAAGGTTGACAACAACGCTCAGTCTGCTATAATCTGATGATTGCAACGCGGGGTGGAGCAGTTTGGTAGCTCGTCGGGCTCATAACCCGAAGGTCACAGGTTCAAATCCTGTCCCCGCTACCAAATAAAATCAAGGAGTTAAGTCATTATGACTTAACTCCTTTTTTCGTTTTAATGGAAAATTTCCGGATCCAGGGTAAAGAGATTTGAACGTATGACCACTCTCCTGTTGTGCATCGGCCTGCTCGTCCTGGGGTACTTCACCTACGGCAAGGTGATAGAGCGGATATTTGTTCCGGATCCGAACCGTCCGACGCCGTGCTCCACCATGGCCGACGGGGTAGACTATGCCTCCATGCCGACCTGGAAAGTCTTTTTCATCCAGCTTTTGGACATCGCCGGAATCGGACCGATCTTCGGGCCGATTCTGGGTGCTCTCTATGGTCCTGCTGCCCTGGTCTGGATCGTGGTGGGTGCGATTTTCGCAGGCGCTGTGCACGACTATTTCAGTGGGATGCTTTCAGTACGCAACAAGGGTGCGTCCATTCCGGACGTGGTGGGCGCCTTCCTGGGCCTGCATGCCCGCCGCGTGATGCGTTTCTTTTCCCTGGTGCTGCTGCTGCTCGTGGGCGTAGTGTTTGTTCTTAGTCCGGCCCAGCTTCTGGGTAATCTGACCGGCCTGAACGTCCAGCTTTTGGTGGTTTGTATCTTCGGCTACTACTTCCTGGCCACCATCCTGCCCATCGGCAAGATTATCGGCCGTTTGTACCCATTTTTCGGTG
>SKJK01000336.1 GCA_007121995.1 Desulfobulbaceae bacterium | reverse complement strand
TGGACGATCGGGCTGCGCGCATAGGGTTATAAGGCCCTGGTAGTCTGATCGTCTCCATCTGCGGTGCTGGTGCACGATTTCAGGTACCAGGTACGATATTCGTTCACTTGTACCTGGTGAACGTTTACCCAATGTATGTAACGTGTGAAATATCAGAACAGGAAACCGATGGACAGTAATCGATCTGTTGAGATGTTACTGAGCTAATTATTTGTTTCGTGTTCCCCTGTCAAGCACTTTCTTGCCAAAATCCTCTGGAATACGCCTGGAAAGTTTATTCCCCAAGGCAATAACATTCTCCCTGACAGTGACCCAGGCGTCCGAATTATCAATGACAAAGTCCGCCTGACGAATCTTGACCGCTTCATCCATCTGTGAGGTGATGGCGCGGGCGGCACTTCTCCGGGTTACGCCATCCCTGTTCATGATACGACAGCAGCGCACCGCGCGGCGGGCGTGTACTACCAAAACCGCATCCACATCCTTCTGCCAACCGGCTTCAAACAAAAGTGGAATCTCAATGACGACCAGCAGAGCCCGTACCAGAGTCACTTCTCTGTGCATCGCCTCACGGGCCAGAGGGTGCAACAGTGCATCAATCTTCTCGCGGAATGCCGCATCGGCAAAAAGCCGTTCCCGCAACGCGGGACGATCGAGCTCACCACCCGCCAAAAAAAAACCAGGATCAAGGAAATCTCGCAAAGCGCACCACCCGGGTTGTTCAATCTCCAACAAGCGACGACAGCTGCGATCCATATCGATGCATGGCGCAAGCAAATACGCTGACAACAACTGACTTACGCTGCTTTTCCCGGAGCCGATCCCCCCGGTGACTCCTAAGAGAAATGGCTTCATCACTGCATGCCCCTTAAGCTATCAAGCAACCCCTGCATATCATGCCATAAAGGGGCAGTATAGCCAAGCTGTTCCCCTGAATAAGGATGGGCAAACCACAAGGTGCTGGCGTGGAGCATCTGCCGTTGTGGTCGTGGCAATATCGTGTTTTGGCCTCCTGTAGGGCCATAGAGCGAATCACCGACAACCGCAGCCTGCAGTGCAGCCATGTGGACTCGAATTTGATGGGTCCTGCCCGTTTCAATGACAATCTCAGCCAGGCACCAACCGTTGGCGAATTCTTCTATAATCTGCCAGTCAGTGGCCGCGTAGCGTCCACGTTTCTCGTCAATGGCCATTTTTTTCCGATGGACCGGATGCCTGGCAATGGGGGCAGTCATCCTACCCTGCCGATCACGGGGGCAACGTGACAGCAGGGCATGGTAGGTTTTTTTAATCTCACGGTTTTTAAAAGATGCCATTAATGTTCGCAGGGCCATCTTGGTTTTGGCCACCAGCATGACACCGGAGGTTTCCTTGTCCAAACGATGGACTATGCCTGGTCGTTCTGCATCTACCGCCGGCAGATCCAGGTATCGGTGCAGCAGGCCATGCACCAACGTGCCACTGTGTTGGCCGCTGCCAGGATGAACAACCAGCCCAGGAGGTTTACTGAGGACCAGGAGATGCTCGTCTTCAAAAAGGACGGGGAAATCGATTGGTTCTGGTTGCAGCGCCGAAGGGGGCGATGGTGGAAAATCAACGGTGAGAGAATCGTACGCGCGCACTTTGTAGGCAGCTTTTACCTGCCGCCCCTGAACAAGAATGTGGCCTGAATGAATCAAGGCTGATAAAAAAGAGCGCGATAGTTGAGGATATCTGTAGGTGAGAACGTGATCAAGGCGCTGGCCGGCCTCGGTTGTCTCGATGGTGAGGCTGTCTTGTCGATTCCTTTTACCTGACTCGGCGGTCGTCATTATATGATCATCTACATCTGATTCCGCCATAGACTGCAACACAACCCGTTAACAGAAAAGCTTCTCAATCTGCTGTTCAATCATTTCTTCTTCCATCTGATTAGCGAGTGACAATTCCTTGATCAGCAGACCCTTGGCTGTGTCGAGCATTTTCCGTTCACCGTAGGAAAGATCTTTATCCTCTTTCAGCAAAAAAAGATCACGGAGAACAATGGCTACCTCGAACACCGAGCCGGTTTTTATTTTTTCCATGTAATCACGATACCGACGATTCCAAGTCTGTGCCGTAATCGTTACGTCGCGTTGTTTAAGAATTTCAAGTACTTTAGTAGCCTCATCTCTGGAAATAATCGCTCTGAGGCCAACATTGGAACTGGTTGCCTTTGGTATCATGATGGTCATGTCGTTATCAAGTATCTTCATCACATAGAAGCTTTGATCAACGCCGGCGATGTTTTGAAATTCTATAGTTTCGATGAGCCCCACACCATGAGCGGGGTAGACTGCCATATCACCTTCTGAAAACACGTGAGCCTCCGAGAAAAAGATAATGGACATACGCTGGAAAGACGCAGCAAGGGGAGAGAAGCATGATCTTAAGATACTATTATAGCAAATTTTTTCATTATTAGCAAAGAAAGGATAAAAAAGAGATAAAGAAATGAGGTACACAAGAAACTATGTATAATATCTGGGAGCTAGCACCTGAACCATTCACCCTGATTCAGTTATAACAGCGGAAACAGTCACCAGCATGGTCAATGAAACAGGCCCAACTCCAGTGATCAGTTCGGCGACAGCTGATCAGTGAGAGTCAGTTGGTACGCCCGTTGATCTGATTCATACAGACATTGATTCCCCTGGTGATGAACAGGGCTATTGCTTCTTCCACCAGACTTGCTTGTTGATGAAACAGATGCTCTTCATGGGTCGACATCTTTGCCAATACATATCGATCCACCGGTTGTCCTTGTCCGGCTTCATCGATAAGTGGTCGACCAACACCAATTTTCATGCGGGCAAAACCCTCGGAACCAAGGTGACTGATGATGGACCGTATACCATTGTGCCCTGCTGCCCCGCCTTGACGCACCATTTTTATTCGTCCTGGGTGCAGATCTATATCGTCATGCATGACCAGGACATGCTCCAGAGGAATCTTGTAATAGTCGACAAAGGCGCGTAAACAGCTCCCGGAAAGGTTCATATATGTCTGCGGCTTGAGAAGAAGCACCTGAACATCATGAAGACTGCCACGACCGAACAATCCCTGCATTTTTTTGGAATCTACCCGCCATCCATGAACCTCGGCAAAATAATCAACGAAATAGAATCCGATATTGTGACGGGTACGATGATACTGAGAACCTGGATTACCAAGGCCTGCTATAAGAAAAATATCGGTGCTCGCCATGCGGGATCAGGGAGTGAAAAAAAAGAGCCGAATGTATTCGGCTCGAAACAATGCCATGCCGCAACAGATACGAATGTTGCCGCCGGTTCCCCCAACCGTCAATAGACGGTGACAAAAGTGGTGCCGGGCTTTTCCAACATTTCAACATTGGATGGAATGTCCAGATCAGCAAAAGTAAAGCCTGGTCCACCCTGTTCCAGAGGGGTTACATCGACTTTGATCATGTCCGGAATATCAAGTGGACAACCTCGCAGACGTACCGTATTTCTGAAAATCTGCAGCTCACCGCCAAGATCAACACCTTTAGCTACACCACTAAATTTGATCGGTACGGTGAACTGAGCGGCATGGTCAAGTTCGATTTCCAGGAAATCGACATGAACGAGCTTACCGGAAACCGGTTCTTTCTGGATTTCCTGAATCAGGGCGTGGCGGTTGTCCTTGCTGTCACCATCGATCCGAAGCGTGACCACAGCGTTACGTCCTTGTATAAACAAGAGACTTTTGAAAAGCGTTGCCGTTTCAAACTGGAGAGAAACAGGCTCAAGGCCCTTACTGTAAAGATTGGCGGGAGTCATCTCCCGCATACGCATCTGCCGCATCGGTCCCTTACCAAATACGGTACGCACTGTTGAGTCTATATCCACCTGTAACATATACGCCTCCCCCCCTGACTCCGGGATCTAAAACAATTCATCAAATTTCTCTTACCGGGTAACGTAATCGTCTCCTTGTACCAAGCAAACGATTACGAGCTATTCTTCATCAAACAAACAGGTAACTGACGGAATCTTCGTTATGAATCCTGCTGATCGCCTCTCCAAGCACTTTCCCCACGGACAGGACGGTTATTTTATCACACTGTCTGGCCTCTTCACGTAATGGAATGGAATTAGTGATCATCAGCGATTTCAGGCAGGATGCTTGAACGCGCTGGATGGCAGGGCCGGATAGAACCCCATGGGAACAGCAGGCATGGACCTCTCGGGCGCCGACCTCTTTAAGAATCTCGGCTCCGCCACACAAGGTGCCGGC
>SKJK01000167.1 GCA_007121995.1 Desulfobulbaceae bacterium | reverse complement strand
GGCATAGGAGCTTCCGCATCGTAAACAGGTTGGGATTGATTGGCGGCGAGTTCAACAACCGGAAAATACAGAGTGAAGACCGTGCCTTTGCCCGGTTCGCTTTCCACGCGGATCTCGCCACCATAATTGCGCAGGATACCAAGGACAACGGCCAACCCCAGACCGGTCCCCTTGCCGCGGGATTTGGTGGTGAAATACGGGTCAAAAATTTTAGCTATGGTTGCCTGGTCCATTCCATGGCCAGTATCTTCTATACTCAGCTTCTGGTACAAGCCGGGCGAAACGGAACCCGCACTGAATGCATCAATTCCCAAGGTAACGGTCTCTAAGCGGAGAATCAAGCGGCCGCCCTTTTTTTCCATGGCATGGAAAGCGTTGGTCACCAAGTTCATAAGCACCTGATGTAACTGACTGGCATCGGCCATCACCGGGGAAGATGTATCAGGAAAATGACAAACGACCTCAATTGTAGCCGGCAAGGTGGGACGTACCAGTTGAACGACCTCCCCAATAACATCGGCAATGAAAACCGGTTTGATCTCCTGGTCCACCTGCCGACTGAAGGTTAGAATCTGCCTGACTAAATCTCGAGCTCTTTTCGAAGCGTCGAGAATTCCCCGGCAGTGCTCCTGAAGAACAGGATTATTACTGTTTTCCACCAGCATCAGTTCGGCCCGTCCCATGATCGGTGCGAGAATATTATTGAAATCATGAGCAATACCGCCGGCAAGACTGCCAATAGCCTCAAGTTTCTGTGTCTGGCGCAACTGTTTTTCAAAAGCTTTATTTTCGTTTCTCAGCCTCACCTGCTCGGTGATATCGATTACAGTGACAAACACTTTGCTCCAGGTCGATTCAAAACCGGCAGCGACTACGGTCCGTCGTTCAACGGTGAGCACCGTCCCATCCAACCTTCTGTTTTCCAGAATCTGTTCCGACCCACCATTGTGTATCAGGTTGACGAGTTCATCCTTGAAATGAAGTAATTGGTCGTCAGGCAGCACCGTGGTGAGCCGAGACAGGTCACCGGCCGCATGAGCGCCGTACATGCTAAGGGCGGCTCGGTTGGCTTCAATAACCCGCGACAGAGCAACACAGCGGCTCAGGCTTTCCGGATTTTCAAGAAAATACTGATCGAGATCAATCACCCCCCGATTTTTCAATGCATCGACAAAGGTTTTTACCGTACTCAGATCTTCCTCCATAAGAGGAATCGGTGAGTGTTCAAAAAGCAGACGATAGCGGGCCTCTGTATCAGCTAAGGCCCTGGACTTGCTTGAAATAATATTCTTTTTGCGTTGATTGAGCACCAAGAGCAACAGCAGCAGGCAACCTACAAGTATCAGACCGGTCTCAGCCATGGACAAGGGCACAATAGACTTAATGGCCCCTGCCCACCCTTCCTGGTTTGGGCAAAGGATTGGCAAAGAAATTGGACCGGTTTGCTGAATGTTCATTCCTTGTCGACACATATCGGAATCAGACCATAAACGTGAACAAGGGCTGGTACGCGAAAAAAATCATGAAAAATTTATACCATTGGGAAAACAAGGGGTAAACAGCAGGAAAACAGTATGGTCTTAGCTGATATTGTATGGCTATGCCGCTGGACTTGTCAAATAAAATCCATACCCTGACAGAGAGACGGGGTATTTGATGATGGTTCCGGACATCCTTTTTTTGCCGCGATATTCCCTGAGTACCAAAGCCTTCACGGCTAAGCCATGCAATCTGTGTCCTCTGACCAACACCGGACAAAAAAGGAACCTTCTGCCCTGAATTCAGGTTCTATCCAACGTTGCCCGCCGCACTGGGCGGTTACTAAAAAGAGCAATCGATCAGCAGGTGCGGGTGAATATATTGACAGGACATTCCACAATGTGCCAAGAAATAAAGTTCTGTTACCGACATTATGCTCCATACATCAACCTGGGAGGTAGCCATCGCATGGAGGCAAACACACAGGGGCTTTGGCAGTTCTGGATTGATCGGGGCGGGACCTTTACCGATGTGGTCGGCAAACGGCCCGATGCCATCCTGGTCACTTGCAAGCTCCTGTCAGAGAACCCGGAACAGTACCCGGACGCAGCTCTCCACGGCATCCGCACCCTGATGGGGTTGCACCGAGACACTCCTGTTCCGTCGGAGCGGATCGAATCGGTTAAAATGGGAACTACCGTGGCGACTAACGCTCTGTTGGAACGAAATGGAGAACCGACCCTGCTGGCGATCACCCGTGGATTTGGCGATGGCCTGCGCATCGGATACCAGAATCGCCCTGACCTCTTTGCCCGCCATATCGTGCTCCCGGAGATGCTCTACGCCCAGGTCATAGAGGTTGAGGAACGCCTTGATGCTGGAGGTACAGTGATCGTCCCGCTCAGCGAAGAACAGGCCGTGCGCGACCTGCAGGCCGCCTTTGATACTGGACTGCGCTCGGTGGCTGTGGTCCTTATGCACGGGTACCGATTCCCTCATCATGAACTACGTCTGGCTGCTCTGGCCACAGCTATCGGCTTCACCCAGATTTCGGTCAGCCACCAAGTGAGTCCACTGATCAAGCTGATTGCCCGGGGTGACACCACGGTGGTTGATGCCTATTTGTCCCCCATCCTCCGCCGCTATATCGACCAGCTGTCGGGACAGCTCAGCGACGGCGTCTGCCAGACCCGGCTGATGTTCATGCAATCCAATGGTGGACTTACCGACGCCGCTTTTTTCAGGGGCAAGGACTCGGTGCTCTCCGGCCCGGCAGGTGGTGTGGTCGGCATGGTGCGCACCGCAGCGATGAGTGGTTTGTCCCGCTTGATCGGCTTTGACATGGGCGGCACTTCCACTGACGTCACCCACTACGATGGTGCATTCGAACGGAGCTTTGACACTCCGGTGGCAGGAATCCGGATGCGGGCGCCGATGATGCACATCCACACCGTAGCCGCCGGGGGGGGGTCGATTATCCATTTCGAGTCCGGCCGGTATCAGGTAGGCCCCGACTCTGCGGGTGCCAACCCGGGTCCGGCCTGCTATCGACGCAACGGTCCTCTGACTGTCACTGACTGTAATCTGCTCCTGGGTCGTATTCAGGCCGATTTTTTTCCCAAGGTTTTCGGTCCCAAAGGCGACCAACCATTGGATCTGACTGTTGTTAAAGAGCGATTTACCGAATTGGCAAACGTAATCGGTGCAGCCACAGATAGTCCACCGCCACGACCGGAAGAGGTCGCTGAGGGTTTTCTCCGTATTGCTGTTGAAAACATGGCCAATGCCATCAAAAAAATCTCGGTACAACGGGGCTACGATGTCACCGGTTACACCCTGCAGTGTTTCGGCGGCGCCGGCGGACAGCATGCCTGCCGGGTTGCTGACGCTCTGGGCATCCGACAGATTTTCCTCCATCCCCTGGCCGGCGTTCTCTCCGCCTACGGCATGGGGCTAGCCGATATCCGGGCCCTGCGTGAGCAACAAATCGAGCATCCGTTTGACCATCCCGATCTCGACACCTTACTCACTTCCACCATCAAACCGCTTCGCACCGAAACCGAGGCCGAGGTCCGCTGTCAGGGGGTGTCGGAAAAAGCGATCACCACTCTCATAACAGTGCACCTCCGTTACACTGGGACAGACACAGCCCTGGCTGTTGCCCTGGACAGTCCAGCCAGGATGCGTCTGGATTTTGAAGCGGCCCATCGTCGTTGTTTTGGTTTTATCTCTGAGGATCGTTCAATCATGGTCGAAGCCCTGGTGATCGAGACTGTCGGCTGCACTGAATTCCTGATTGACCCGGAGCTTCCTCTGCAGACTTCGCGACCGACTCCGGATGACACCATTGCCCTGTGGATCAACGGAAGGACAACACCCACACCACTGTTTCTACGTCAACATCTGCTGCCAGGCCAGCGACTCGCAGGCCCGGCGCTCATTATCGAGCCCACCGGTACAGTCGTACTGGACCAAGGCTGGGAAGCAGAGTGCAACAACCGTAATCATCTTCTCCTCCGTCGTTGTCTGCCGCAACATACCGCTGTGACTCTTGACACCCGGCCTGATCCGGTCCTGCTTGAGGTCTTCGGCAACCTGTTCATGTCCGTTGCTGAACAAATGGGGGTGACTCTGGCCAGGACCGCCCATTCGGTCAATATCAAGGAACGGCTCGATTTTTCCTGTGCCGTGTTCGATCACCAGGGCAACCTGGTGGCCAATGCCCCCCATGTGCCGGTACACCTGGGATCCATGGGTGAATCGGTGCGGGCAATTCTTCGTGATAACCGGGCCCGAATGCG
>SKJK01000269.1 GCA_007121995.1 Desulfobulbaceae bacterium | reverse complement strand
CTCGAAGTGCACCCCGCCCGGTATGGTACCGGCTACCCAGTTCAATTCGAAAAAACATCGCAGTTCGGAGAGAATATTTTCAAAGTCCCTGGTTTTATGCCCCGATCCGGCACTGAAGGTGTTGGCATGCATGGGGTCACAGGTCCACAGGACATGGAACCCGGAATTTTTAACCGCACGCAACAGCGGCGGCAGGAGCTTGTCGATAGCTTTGGCACCGAACCGGGTGATCAGCGTGATGCGTCCGGGTTCGTTTTCCGGGTTCAACCGTTCGATGATGGCCAGGATGTCATCTATCTGGTAATTTGGTCCCACCTTCATGCCGAGAGGGTTGCGTACCCCGCGTAAAAACTCGATATGGGCACCGTCCAGTTGCCTGGTCCGGTCACCGATCCACAACATGTGTGCGGAACAATCGTACCAACCTCCGGTGATGGAATCTTCACGGGTCAGCGCTTCTTCGTAGCCGAGGAACAGAGCTTCGTGTGAGGTGAAGAACTGGGCCTCCTTCATCTGGGGGATATCGGTTGAAATGCCGATGGTTTCCATGAATTTGAGCGCATAACTGATCTGTTTGGCCATCCGCTCGTAGGAGCGACCCATGGGCGATTGCTTGACGAACTCCTGGTTCCAGGCCTGGACACGATGTAAAGAACTGAAACCGCCGCGGGTAAAGGCACGCAGTAGATTCATGGTCGCCGCGGATAAGTGATAGCCTTTGAGCAGGCGTTCCGGGTCGGGAATCCGCGCGGCCAGTATTGGTTCGGCTGCGTTGGCCATGTCACCACGATAACTTGGTATTTCAATGCCGTTGACTTTTTCGGTATCACTGGAACGAGGTTTAGCATATTGGCCGGCGATACGCCCCACCTTGACCACCGGCTTGTTACCGGCATAGGTGAGAATAACAGCCATCTGCAACAGCACCTTGAGGGTCTCTCGGATATTGGGCGCTGTGCAGCGGGAGAATTCTTCGGAACAATCCCCACCCTGGAGGAGGAACGCTTCCCCTCTGACCGCCTTGCCAAGCATGGTTTTCAGGTCCCTGATTTCACCCGCAAAGACCAGCGGCGGCAGCAGAGAAAGGGTGCGGATAATTTCATCGTATCGCTCCTTGTCCGGCCATTTTGGCTGTTGCAGGGCCGGGAACTGTTGCCAGCTTGATTTGCTCCAGGTGGTGCTTGGTTCGACAATTGTTTTCAGAGGTGGTGTTTCACTTTTTGCCCGCTGTTGAAGGCCACAGCCTGGGGCGGTCGTTTTTTCGTTCATGTTGTTCCTTCCTGCATACAGGTGCTGCCATGGCAACAGACTTCCTGGTCAAAGACATTGAGAATCCGCAGAGCCTTATCGCGACGCTCCGGATCGTTATACGGTTCAAACATGTATTCCCGGACCATTTTTTCAGCCTGTTGCCGGTCTGGGATGCATGTCATGCCAACGGCCAGCACTGTGCCTCTGTTTGTTTCGAGCAATTCCGCATCCCGGCCGTTGGTCACGATGGCCAGGGGAATGCGGTAGGCAGGGTCGAGGATACGGGCCGCAGCCACCGCCGCTGTTTCCCTGGTCACTAAAGAGCCTGGGCCGTAGCGAAGAATAAACAGGCGGTATCCATTGATTCGCACTGTCAGTTCAATGAGAGTACGGGTCTGGTTGTTGTTGAAACAGGAATCGATGGTTAATCGCGGTTCCAGTTCCTCTTTGCTATATCCCAGTTGTTCGACCAAAAGTCGGGCCAGGCCTTGTCTGATCCGTTCGTCATCGGTATCAGGTAGCAGTTTGCCGGTGAGATAATCCTGGAGATCACCGTATACTAGGTGATGGCCGGATGTATCAATCATGGGACACTCCTGGAAAAGCACAGAGAATAACGGGACAGGCGCTCGATAGTGCCTGTCCAGAAACGGCTCTATGCTCCTGATGCTTCGTTGCGCTGTTTTTTTGACCGAAGCCGGCAGATACACAACAAGGGAAAGAATCAACCGTAAGAACATAGGTAATCCCATGATAGTAAATTTGTCAATCTTCAAATGATGCCGGCAGCTGAAACCTGACCAGGATGTATTGTGTGGTGTCTATGGAACGATAAGAAGGTGATTTGCTCACGGATCCAGGTGCTCATAAAGCGTGGCTGCGGTCCCAAAGGGGAGAAATCCTCGCCCAGTCTCTGCAATCAAAGTATATGTTTTGTCGCTGGTCTTTTTTAGCGGTTGCACACTGCATATCCGCTCCGATTTCCCCTCATCCCGTTGAGATGTGTTATGGAACCTCTGATCGTTGATAATTCTGCCGGAGGCCAATGGCTGAAGGTCACTGTTTTCTGTCCTTCGTCACTGCTGGAGCCTGCCAGTGACCTCATGAGCGTGCTCAGTGGTTCGGGGGTGGAGTTGAGCCCTGAAGAGAACGGCGGGGCTTTTCTTTCCGGTTTTTTCCGCCTGGAGGATAGTGATGATCCTCGTACGCAGCAAAATCTTGCCGACCAGACCCTTGCCGCCTGTTCCCATGAAATGACGAAGCTTTTTGCCCTCTACAATTGTCCACTTGGTCAGCCGGAGACCACCCTGTTGGCAGACCAGGACTGGGCTACCAGTTGGCAACAGTATTTCAAACCTTTTGAAATGATCCCGGGACTGGTGATCAAACCTTCCTGGGAGATGTATCAGCCGACCCCGGGACAATATGTGCTGGAAATGGATCCTGGCATGGCCTTCGGTACCGGGCAGCATGCCTCAACCCGGATGGCTTCGGCCCTTATCCGGCAAAGTCTGCAGGACTGCGCTGTTGGTCAGGTCCTGGACGTCGGCACCGGCACAGCTGTTTTGGCTATGACAGCGGCTCGCCTGGGCGCTGACCGTATTCTCGCCACCGACAACGATCCGGATGCGACGACAGTGGCCCGGGCGAATATCGCTCGGAATACATTGGACGACCGAATCGAGGTCGTTGACACACCGGTGGCGGCGATTGTAGGCGCATACCAATTGGTCTGCGCCAATATTGTTCACGATGTATTGGTGGAGATGGCCCCTGAACTGACCCGATTGACTGATAACGGGGGCCGGCTGATTCTGGCCGGGCTTCTCGCCGGCGACCAGGAACAGCACGTGATCGCTGTGTATCGCGATTTAGGGTTTGCGTTGGTGAACAAACTGTATGAGCAGGAATGGGTTGCGCTTTTACTGGAAAAAAAGCTGGTCTGAATGCGGATGTTCTTGCGCGGGGGAGGATTGGCAGGTGTGTGCATTCTTCCTCCCGGGGCGATAGGATCAAGTAAGATATTACCTGTTAGTAAAGAAGTCGTTTTGATAAGTGGAGGTGTCCGGGTCAAACGAGCCCAGGGTCTTGACGCCGAAAAAAAATTCCGGTTGGTACAGGTACCGGACACCGATCTCCGAATACGGGAACATCAGTTTGCCTACCAGAAAAAGGTCGTGGGTAAAGCTGTATCCGGCTCCCAAGGCTCCCTGGATAGCATTGGTTCCATAGAAACCAAGGAGTTCGACTGTACTGTTCCACTCGTTAAAAATCTCGAAAAACAGGTTGGCCTCCAGGCCGAAAACTCTGTTGCCGTCGTCTTTTTTGACGGTCTCACGGGTAACGACCTGCCGGGTGAGCCGGCCGTCTGCAGTGGAGTAGTTGTCAATATATCGATTGATAATGATCTTGTCTTCTTCAACATCTGCATACTGACCGGTCAGACCGAGACGGATGCCGTTTTGGTCAATGACAGGGCCGGAACCGGTGACGGTGAAGGGCACCTGCACCAGAGCCCCAATCCTGAATTCATTATCAGCCAAGGCCGGTTGTGTTGCAAGGAGGCAGAAAAGAGCGACAAGGGGACCTATACGATATGGTACAGCAAGGGGATGTGGTCGACAGGTTGTTTTCATGATGCACCTCTATGGAAAAAGAATTTTGTTACTCAAATAAACAATTTTTTTCTTTTTTTTCAACGATATATTGTAAAAATTCTGGATCGACCCCTTGGTGGCCATTGATTTTCCAGCCATTATCGGTTGGAGCATTTTCCATCATCAAGGTCGTCGAGTCCGCCTGTTGCGGTTTTCCGCCTGGTTATGCAAGCGAAAAGCTGTTGACTGTTTTCCGCCGATTCTCTAATAGTCTTCTGGTAAGCGATCACAAACACCCCATCTTTGCACGGACGCGGCTGCCCGCATAGAAGGGTTATACGGGCAACCACGTCCGCACAAACCTGGGACACCTGTTAACGCTTACAATACAGGAGCTTGATAAACCAGGCAGTTGCCAAACCCGTTATCGGTAACCTCTTCTGCAGTGTCAATCGACGGTACCGGAT
>SKJK01000258.1 GCA_007121995.1 Desulfobulbaceae bacterium | reverse complement strand
GGTGTCGCCGGTATATTCAACGCACCTCTGGCCGGGGTATTCTTCGCGGCCGAGATTGTCCTGCTCGGCACCTACGAACTTTCCTCCTTCGCTGCCCTGGTAATCGCCTCGGCACTGGCAACCGTTGTTTCCCGCGCCTATTACGGGGAGTTCCCTGCGTTTCCCATTCCGGATTACACAATCGTAAACGCCTTTGTCGAGTTACCCCTCTATACCCTGATGGCGGTCATCGTCGGTGTGGTGGCGGTGCTGCATATCCGCCTTTTTTATTTTGTCCGTGACCGTTTCCAGGCACTGTCCCTGCATGCTCAGGTGAAACCGATTTTCGGTGCTTTTTTGTTGGGGTGTATCGCACTTTACTTTCCTCAAGTCATGGGAGAAGGCTATGAATACATCGCCGAAACCCTTGCTGGAGAAACCCTGATGTGGCAGATGTTGGCCTTGGTCGTTCTCAAGTCCCTGGCCACTGCCATCACCTTGGGCTCCGGTGGTGCCGGAGGGGTTTTTGCACCTTCATTATTTATCGGCGCGGTCCTCGGCGGAGCCTATGGCAGTGTCGCCAATTATTTTCTTCCCCAGTATACTGCCTCCCCGGGGGCCTATGCCACGGTGGGCATAGGCGCTTTTGTTGCCGCCTCTACACATGCACCGTTAACCGCCATTTTTCTGCTCTTTGAGATGACCGGCAATTATCTGATCATTATTCCGGTGATGTTGACCGCGGTGCTCGGCTCGATGACTTCTTCCTGGCTCTACAAGGACTCCATTGATACCGTCGATTTTACCCGGGAGGGTATCGATATCCATGAAGGCCGGGAGGCTGTGATTCTGCAATCGATCCGGGTGGGTAAGGCGATTACTGAAGATGTTGATTTTATAAGTGAGAATGCTAATGTCAATCATTTGCTCGAGCTTTTTCGCGATACCCGCAACAGTTTTTATTTTCCGGTGGTTAATCACAAGGGTTTGATGGTCGGGGTTGTGTCCATGCAGGATGTCAAAACCATCCTCCACAGTGAAGAAGATCGGATCTGCCACCTGGTTGGTGATATCTGTACCCGTGATGTCATCATGCTGACACCGGATACCAATCTGCACGAGGCGATGCAGATGTTTGATATCAAAGGTATTGATGAGATTCCTGTGGTGGAAAGTCTGGACAAACCCTGGGTGCTGGGGATGCTCAAGCGTCAGGATGTGATTGCCGCGTACAATCATGAAATGCTCAAGCGCGGCATCGATGAGCGGGCGGAGTCCATTCGTCTGGTCTGCTCTTCGAAATGAATCTCTCTCTTTTTTGTCGATGCTTTTCCGGATTTAACGAAGAAAAAAGGAGGTTGTCGTTGTTGTTGCAACAAAGTAAGTGGTAGTAATTTTAACGTAACTGTCCACAAGAGGGAGGCAGACCATCATAATTTTACCCTGTACCTGTCACCGTAGGTCAATAAACACCTGCCTTGCTGTGCCGGTGAAGAGGTCCCTTTGATCATATCCCTGCACTCCTTCGGCTTCAAGTATGGCTCCCAGGTGGCTGATTATCTCTGGGACGTCCGTTTTCTTGCTAACCCCTACTGGGTGCCGGAGCTCAAGCCGTACTCCGGGCGGCATGCGGAGGTAGCTGCGTATGTGCTGGCAAACGAGGCCGGAATCCGTTTTCTCTCTCTGGTTGAACCTCTGCTTGTTTTTCTCCTGCAGGAGCATGCTGCCCGTGGGCGTGAAGCTGTCAGCCTGGCCGTAGGCTGTACCGGTGGACGCCATCGTTCCGTGGCGGTGGTGGAGCACTTGGGCTGTTTTTTGGTGAACAGGGACTTGAGTCCTCGGATAGATCACCGGGATATTAACAAGGAATAGGGTGCGGAAGACGACATGACATCGTATAATGGCAAAGCCGTTGATTTTCAATTTTCATTTGTTCTACGAGGAGGAAATCATGAAAGAGATATTGAAAAATGTTGTGTATGCTGGTATTGGCGCCGCTTTTCTCACCAAGGAGAAAATCGAAGAGCTGCAAAGCGAGTTGGTCGATAAGGGCAAGATGTCCCAGGAGGAGGGCAAACAGTTTGTCGACGACCTCCTGCGCAAATCCGAAAATGCCAAGGACCAATTGGATTTGTGGATCAACAGAAGAGTTGAGGAACAGGTCAGGCAGCTCAACCTCGCAACCAGGGATGAAATTGCCGAATTGCAGCGCAAGGTGGAAGAACTGCAGGTGGCCTTGAACAGGAACCCCGGCGAGTAATCGAGCTGCCTGTATGTTCAGCATCAGGAAACTCGGGGCCATTGGTCGGACTTATCGCCACCTCAATCGCTATCACCGCGTTCTGCGGGTCCTGTTTAAATACGGTTTCAACGATCTGGTTGATCGCCTGCATATAGATAAGTACCTGGAATCCGGCTTGCGGATGATCAATCGCAAGCCACAGGAGCAGATAGCGCGTTTCTCACGAGCGGAGCGGCTGCGACTGGTATTTGAGGAGCTGGGGCCGACCTTTATCAAGCTCGGTCAGCTGCTTTCCACCCGCCCGGATTTGATTCCTGCTGAGTACCTCGATGAACTGGCCAAACTCCAGGATGATATCCCGCCCTTCAGCATTGAAGAGGTGCGGACCATCTTCGAAGAGGAATTGGGCCGTCTGCCCGAGGATCTGTTTCATTATTTCGATAATGAACCTTTGGCAGCCGCGTCCATCGGTCAGGTCCACCGTGCTCGTCTCGACAATGGTGCCCAGGTGGTGATCAAGCTGTTGCGGCCGGAAATCGAGAATGTTATCGCCGTTGATCTGGAGATTCTCGCCCATATCGCTGACTTGATGGAACAGTACCTGGAGGAAGTCCAGGGCCACCGGCCGGCTGCCATTGTCCAGGAGTTTGCCCGCAGTATCAGCCGCGAGATCGATTTTTCCATCGAGTTGGCCAATATCCAGCGCTTTGCCCGTCAGTTCGAGGGGAATCCAACAATTCATGTGCCGGCGGTCTACCCTGATCTCAGCACCGATCGGCTCCTGGTCATGGAGAACGTCCTCGGCATCAAGGCCTCCCAGGTTGGGGATCTGCGTGAACAGGGGTATGATCTTTCCTTGATCGCTGAGCGCGGAGCCAACCTGGTCATGGAACAGATCTTTGTCCATGGTTTTTTTCATGCCGATCCCCACCCGGGCAACATCTTCATTCTTCCCGACAATGTCATCTGCTACATCGATTTTGGCCAGATGGGCCGGCTGTCCCGTAAGGACCGGGAAGATTTCACCGACCTGGTCCTCGATCTGGTGGGGGGAGGGGAAGAAAGCCGTATCGTCAGCGGTGTGCTCAAGGTGACGGTTCAGCTGGGCGAGGTGGACCGGGAGAGCCTGGCGCAGGATATGGGTAATCTGATGGACATGTATCTCTACCGGTCCCTGGGGGAACTGGAGGCCGGCAAGATTCTACAGGATCTCCTCGACCTGGTATCCCGGCACAAATTGTCGTTCAAGCCGAGTTTCTATCTGATGCTCAAAACCCTGAGCACGGCGGAGGGTGTCGGCTTGATGCATGATCCCAAACTCGAGTTGATCCGGTTGGCCAAGCCCTTTATGCGCAGCATCCGCATGGATCGCATGCATCCGTACCGCATTGCCGAGGAAATTTCCCAGACCGGCTCGGCGTATCTGCATTTGTTCCGTGACCTGCCCGATGAGTTGCGGGACATTTTATCGCAGTTGCGCGGCGGCAGGATGCGGATTCGTTTCGAGCATCGAGGCCTGCAGGCTTTGGGCTCGGCGATGGATCGGGTGTCCAACCGAATCGCCTTTGCCATCGTTTTGGCCGCACTGATCATCGGCAGCTCCCTGATCGTCCTCTCCGATATTCCCCCGCGCTGGCATAACATACCCGTTATCGGCCTCATCGGTTTTGTGGTGGCGGGGATCATGGGCTTTTGGCTGCTGCTTTCCATAATCCGCCATGGCCGGATGTAGATCGGGTAATCGGTTTCAGTTTCCAGGTCAAGCTGCCTTTTGCTTGTACACGTTGAACGGTTACTGAATCGGGCGACTGTTTTTCTGCTACTTTTTCCGCCAGGTTCCATTCACCCGGATGAACTGCCCGGGTGGGGTTTTCTCGATGGCCTGTTTGGCGGCAAGTTGCTCAACAGCCAGCAGAGGAGTATTGTTGCGCAGGGCAATTTCTTCATACTGTTGTTTGCGCTGGGCGTTGATTGAAGCCGCCAGCCTGGTGGCTTCAACATGACCAGGGTCCACGGGAGCCAGGTAACCGGTGGTGGTTTCACCCACAAGTCCTTGCGCCTTGGCGGTCTGCAGGTCCAGGGCATAGCCGGTCTGCCAGCAGAGCAGC
>SKJK01000172.1 GCA_007121995.1 Desulfobulbaceae bacterium | reverse complement strand
GAGGATGCCTCCTGAACCAGGCTGTCATCTTGCCATTTATTACCGGCTCGTAACAGGGCCCAGGCGACCAGGATATCACCGTCGGTGGCGTTGTTCAGGTCAATAATGGCCCAGCGTCCTGACTTCCGCTGTCCCCATTTCCAGGCCAGAAGATGGTCACTGCCCCGGACCTGCAGATTGTCTTTCGTCCAGGCCCATACAGCGTCAAAAGTTGCACGGTCGTTATGGTGGACGGCCAGAAACATGGCGTACCCCTGGCCCTCGGAATGACTGATGGCACCATTCAAGTGATCGATGACCCGACCGTCCCGGGAAACAAATTCGGTCTTGAAGGTTGCCCAATCATTTCCCATCGCAGTCCCCGACCAAGCCATTATTATTGCCAGGATCAGGAGTATACTGAGAAAACGTCTCTTATTCATGATCAAGCCTGTTTCGTCGTAAGCGGCGCAGCAGCATCATGGCACTCAGGGTGAGACCAGATATCACGATGATAAATGCGGTCAAGGCCTTCCAGGGATGGCTCATCAACCATGCGGAGATGCCGAAATCAGCGGTGACTTCACCGCTGTACAGCCGAGGCTGAATCGTAGCCGGCCAGACTGCTGACTCCGAGCCCTGGACAAGAATAAGAGCCGTATCGCCCGCAATCCTCCCTTGGACCGCCGGCTCCCACAAGTTGGTGCTGCCTGTCAGAAGGTCCTGACGGGTTGGGGCGGTGACGATCATTGTCATGAACGGATGTGCCGGGGATGTGTCGGGAGAAGGAACCCCTGCCAACAGCAAGGTACCGGAGCCGAGGTCCTGGGTATGGTGCAACCAGGTATACTCGGGTGCGGAAACAGTACTCCGAGGCACGGTATGCGGGAAAAAACGTTCCTGCAGCCAAGCCCCTCCTTGCTGGGTATTGGTTGTACCTTCCCAGAACCGGGTCATGAGATGCGGGGTTTTTTCTTGAATGCGGGTAGCATCCCGCAGGTCTGGAGGAAGTTCTTGCCAGACGCCGAAAACCAGGGTGTTGCGATCTAAACGGGGCGCTATGTCGGTCACAAAAGAGAGTTGCAGTGGTGGCACGCCGTTTTTTTGTGCCAACATGGCGACAACGTTGAGTGCCGCACCCACGCTTTCAAGATCTGGGTTGGGAAGAAAAACCTGGGAATCACGCATGTCTGGCCAGATATGAAAAGGATATCCATCCTGAAAAATGGCCGACAAGGACGGCAGTTCCACGAATCGATCAAAAGACGGCAGGTTGATGGAGGATTCAGCGTATACAGTGAGCTGCAGATTCCTTTCCTGAATCAACGTGCATTTTCCGGTCACCAGCGGAGTCAGGGCCGGAGCGAAGGAAAGAGTGTTAAAACCATTTTTGAAAACATAGGCCGGGATATTCAATGTATAACCGGAATACTGTCCCCCCCTGTCGTCGTCCAAGGGGATGGCGCCGACAAAGATATCGTTGAGGAAAATATTCAAAGCTGAATCTTCGCGCATTTTGCTGCCATAGGCCAGCTTGAGCTTGAGTTCAACCTTTTTCTGAGGTTTGAGCAGCAGGTCTGAGCCCAGACGGAATGTCTGTTCTTTAGCCCCCGCTTTGGCGCCGGAAAAATTGTGGTGGGAAAAACCCAGGGAAGCCAGTTGATATTCATGGCCCGGTTGGAGGATAAAACGTCCAGTATGGGGCAAAAGCTCTGGAATATCTATTTGTTGAATGCTTGCCTCGGCAGCCCGGGGGAGAGGATACGTGATCATGGCCAGGGCCGTGGCGGCCCGCAGCAGTTCATCATTGTTGTCGCCACTGACTAAAATAGCTATCCTTGTGGGGTCAACAATGAAGTCACCGGTCTTTTCGTCTCCGGATAACAGGCTGCCATCGGGTGTTTTATAGGCCAGGTGTCGGGTGGCGAGTTGCGCTCCCTGTCCAGCGTTCAGTCCGTTAAAGGAAAACGAAGAAACAAACGCAGAGCTCCCGATAACCACATGATCGTGATTCGCGACAGGTTCTGTGGCCAGGCGAAAGGATATCGGTTGATAATCCAGGCGCAGAGCAATACCCGCTGCAGCAAGGGCTGCGGCCTGCAGGGTAACCGGTTGATAGTCCTGGATAAGAAAAATAACCTCATCGTGTCGCGCAGTACGGGGGTCAAAGAAAAAATCCGCAAGAGAAGCCAGGCTCAATGGCGCCGAGCGTAACCTGAAACTGAAATCGATGTGCGCCTGATCAAGAAGCAGGGTGGTCCACAGATCACTTGAGGAAGGATCTACACAATCACCGGGAACAAGTTGCGCAACACTGAACTCCAGGTCATTGTATCCGGGCTGCAGGCGTGCCAGCGAAAGAGGAACCTGAACCGCCCCCTGGGGAGTTTCTGGAACAAGGGGAATCTGTGCCGCAGGCTGTCCGTTGACTCGAACCACCAATTGGGACCGCTCCTGGATCAAGGTGCTGGAGTGCACATAGTCAAAATTGAGGACAGCCGAGGAGATTTCCCAGCGTTCCGGTATTGGCAGTTTCAGGCCATAAGAAGATGATAATCCTTTGAGATCGATCACTCCCACTGGGGCAATACTGGTGAGAGGAACACGCAACTCGGTCCTCTCGACGGCGCTGCCGGCCAGAATACCGAGGGGCAGGCACATGAAAAACAGGAAAAAAAAGGTTGGAAAAAAAAGACGTTTATTCATGGTGCTGATCTTTTCCTTGATATTATGTTGGCAATTGATTTCAGGAGACCATCCTGTATCGCGGTGATTATGAGAGTCGTACTCAAGCGAAAAAGTCCATGGAAGTTTCGTGTAGTACCACTGATTCCTTTGAACAGTAAATAGACAAAACTGGGCAGAAAACCGATACGTTGTCGTTTGGTCCGCCAGTACCGCTCCCAGCGGTCACTGTCACCAAAGACATAGCCTATGACCTGTATCTGTTCCTCCTGGGTTTCCGCCACAAAAGCGCCGCCAGCAATCAGTTTATCAGACCCGGTTTGTACCCAAATGGTTTTGATACGTAACGTGTACACTTTGCCCCCACTGTCCTGTGCGGACACCTGCAGACGATCTCCGGCCTTAACCTGGAACCCTTGCGGCAGATGCAGGCGCACACCTGAATGGGAAATATCAATGACTGTGGCTTGGTGCTGCTCAGATCCGTCACCCCTGCCAACCTGGACCGATTCCAGCACGGAGATACGATGTCGTGAGCGTAACTGACGTTTTTCCCAGACAACGCCCAGGGCAAGCAGAAGCATAATCAGGTTAAAGGTTGTCCAGGCCATGCACAGCACGATGGCATCCTGGTACAAAGGGGACATGGACCAGCGCCAGAACCCGAAGGGATAGGCACAGATGGTCACGAGGAGCATGAGATACAAGGGAGCCGCCAATGGGCTTAAAAAATCCTGGGACAGGCTCTGGCCTTTGGGAGTAACCTTGAAAGTCGGAGAACGAGGGTTGACCAGGGTGGCAAAGATTGCCGGGACCAAAAATATACTTTGCACTGTTTCGTAGAGTTCGGAAAAAAAAGGGTGGCGAAACTTGCCAAACATAAAGTCACTTGCCAGAAAGGCTGCCACCAGATGCGGGAGAGTAAAAGCCGCGATTTGCGGTAGGGTGGCGTTGTAGACCTGCAGTCCAAAAAATAGAAACAACAAGGGCGAAAACCAGAAGACAACCCGGGCCAGCCCAAAAAACCAGAAGAGGCAGGAATTGAGATAACACAGGCGCTGTGACAGACTCAGTCCTTTGTTTTTTAATGGATTCTTGCGCAGAAAGATCTGGATCATACCTTGCGTCCAGCGGGAGCGTTGGAGAATGAAATCGGCGAATGTGTCTGGAGAAAGACCGCAGACCATGGGTTTACCGATATAGGCGCTATGCAGCCCTTTGCTGTGCAGAGCCAGGGACGTTTCTGCGTCTTCTGTGATCGTACTGCCCTGGATACCACCGATATCAACCAGATGGCGACGGCGGAGAAGAGCGGCCGAACCACAGAAAAACGACGCATTCCAGGAGTCGAGACCGTGGTGAACCGCGCCGTAAAACATTTCGTTTTCCCCCGGCCCGTGGTCGGTGGTGTCCAGGTTTTTCTCCATTGGATCGGGATTGATAAAAAAATGGGGGGTCTGGACAAGAAACAACTTGGGATCTTTGAGAAAGAGGCCAACGGTATTTTTTAATATATCCCGGGTCGGGATATGATCGCAGTCAAGCACGAGGATCAGATCCGCACAGGTCTGCTGCACCCCTAGATTGATGCACGAGTTACGTTCCAGCACGCCCCTGAATTTGTCCCTTTCGTCACACGTGCAGGCCAGGGCCTGGGTCAGGTTACCGGCTTTGG
>SKJK01000214.1 GCA_007121995.1 Desulfobulbaceae bacterium | reverse complement strand
CATCGGCAGCCCGCTGATAGCGCGCCTCGATTCCGGACAAAATATCTCATCCCTGGATAGTCTCTACCGTGGCACTGGTATCAAGAGAACCGGCGCTACCGAATGGCGAATTACATTGTGGCTGACACTGCCGAGAAAAATTTCCTCTACAAAGCTACGTCCCTGCGTCCCCATAATAACCATTTGTACATTACGTTCCCGTACCAAATGGGTGATCTCCTGACAGGGAGTTCCAGGAAGGATTTCCAATTCGATTTGGGGGGTAGCTCTTTCCAGCAAGGCCTGCTTTAAAACCTCCAGTCGCTCGCGATCACGCTGGTTGGATTCTTCCAGTCGCGACGCTGAGTGTTGTTCTAATGTTTTTTTATCCTGAATATGGACGAGGGTTATTTTTTTTACGCCCTCTGCCGCCAGCTTTTCCAGGTAGGCAAAAGCATGGTCGGCTATCGCCGAAAAATCGGTGGCAAAGAGCAGATGGTCACGTAATCCACCCCCATACAACGGCTTGCACGTTTCCCCGTTGCCGATTTCCTTTTCCACCGGAACGACCAGTACGGGTTTGCTGGTTTTGTTTATGACCCCATAGGCGACGCCACCGAGCATTTTTTCTTCAGCAAGGGAATGTCCTTGAGCACCGATAACAACAAGATCGAAATTTTCTTGAACCGCGATCCTGTTTATTTCGAGCTTGGGGGTGCCGACGACAGTTCTTGCCTCGACGCGAAATCCTTGTTGCTCCAATGTTGTTTTTTGTATGTTCAGCAGTTCCTCCAGCGGTTCTGTATGGTACGAGTAGGCCGTAGAAGCTGCGTCGGCAAAACTGAGGCATTGCAAAAGCAGACAGTCTTCAACACCGTAATCCTTTAATCCGCCCAGGCAACTCACGACAGCGTTCGATGCCGGCGAAAGATCTGTAGCAACAATACATTTCTTGAACATCATTATCCCCCAATTAGAAAGTTCGAGCTGCAGGAAACCATGTGCGGGTTTTGTTGGCAAAGCGGACAAGGGCCAGCATTACCGGCACTTCAACCAGCACGCCGACAATCGTGACCAGCACGGCCGGTGAAGATGCACCGAACAAGGTGATGGCGACAGCCACTGCCAACTCAAAAAAATTGGAGGCACCAATCATTCCAGCCGGCGCAGCAATATCGTGGCTCAAGCGCAGTTTTTTGCAAGCGAAATAGGCAATGAAAAAGATCAGGCAGGTTTGAATAATTAATGGAATAGCGATCAGGAGGATATGCAGGGGATTGCCAAGAATCATCTCTCCTTGAAAGGAAAAAATAAGGACTAAAGTTAATAGTAACCCAATAATGGTGACATTGTTGAATTTTGGGATAAATTTTTTGTTAAAATAATCCAGCCCCTTGCTTTTGATGACATAATTTCTGGTCATGATGCCCCCGGCGAGTGGAATCACCACGAAGAGAAATACTGAGAGTAACAAGGTGTTCCAAGGAATTGTTATCCCACTGACACCAAGGAGAATGGCTACTATCGGCGTGAAAGCTACCAGAATGATGAGGTCATTGGTCGCGACCTGGACTACAGTGTAGGCAGGGTTGCCTCGGGTCAGGTGACTCCAGACAAAGACCATGGCAGTACAGGGCGCCGCACCCAGCAACACAGCTCCGGCCAGATAGGAGCGAGCCAGTTCCGGTGGAATAAAGGCTTTAAAGATGACATAAAAGAACAACCAGGCAATAGCAAACATGGAAAATGGCTTGATCAGCCAGTTGACCCCCCAGGTAACATAGAGACCAGTGGGGTTTTGACCAACATTTTTGATGCTGGCGAAGTCAACCTTCATCATCATCGGGTAGATCATGAACCAGATCAGAACAGCGATCGGAATAGAAACCCTGGCATATTCAAACTGGCTGAGGACTGCGGGAACGGACGGAAGAAACTTGCCGATAAGGACCCCGGCGACCATGCACAAGGTGACCCACAAGGTAAGATTTTTCTCGAAGAAACTGATACCAACTGTTTTTTCTGGCTTCATTTATACTATCCCCTTATAACTCATCGAGATTACCGATTCGTACAGCCACAAGGTTGAAAACTTCATGGTCTGTGGTTTGTGTCACATGAGCGGCGGACTCGGTGGTTGAAAGTCTTTCTTTTTGATTGATTTCTGCACAATTCCTCAACAGGAGTTGCAAGGATATCTTTCAAAACAGCTTCATCTGTTTTGATTTCCTGGGCGGTGAACACCTCCTCTTCGAACCATTGCAGGAGTTGCCCCGGGAACGCGGCTGAGATTCTATAATGGACCCAACGACCGTCCTTACGGCTCTCCACCAGGCCGGCTCCTTGTAGAACCGCCATATGGCGGGACACGGTTGGTGTTGCCAGCCGCAACAATTCGACAAGTTGACAGACACACAACTCGTTATTTCGAAGCAAAGCGGCTACTATCCGCATCCTGCTCCCGTCCGCCAATGCCTTTGTGATGTGCAGATATGCTTTCATTTTTCACCTTAAATTGTCAATTAGCAAAATGACAAATTATAATATCGCACTCTTTTTTCTCTTTGTCAATATGTGACTCGGAAAGATCCGGAAAGCGAAGGTGAGCAACGTTTCACAACTTGGGGGATGGGCACAACAGGGAGAGCCGTTGCCTGTAAAAAATTAACGACAGGTATTGCGCGAAGAATTACATTCTGGCTATTGGCACTCGGAAAAAGACCACGTTTCCTGTCCGGAAGTGTGGTAGAGGGGGGAAACGATCGACAGCCGAGGTCAGTGTTTCATGGGACAACCTGGGTGAATCTTTGGAAAATCATCGCCTTGCAAAAGGCTTGCAGACAAGACCTGGGGGCACAGCTGGATGATCTGGCCCCAGGTCTTCAAAGGACTGTCGCCATCATTTATGAACTGTAAATTTCTCCAATTCCTCCGCTGACAACTCATGGGATCGCTTCAGAGTCCAATACCCGACCCATTCCTTGAATACGGCCAGATTTTCCTGACGTTCTTCATCGGTTTCCCCCAGGTAGGTAAACATGTTGCCCGGGGCGCCGTCCTGAGTATTGGCGCCATCATCGAGGCGCCGCATCAGCGCACCGGCATCATCGCCCTTCACGAATTCCATGACCATCTCGTAGCTGGTCATACGCGGCCCCTGGAGAAGAGCCTCAAACTCTTCTTTGTTGGCATCATACTCTTCCAGCAGAGGGGCATGCTCACCGTGACAGGCAAAACATTGATTTTCCATCAGGGGCCGAATATTATTTTCAAAGGTGACCCCTCCTCCATGGGAACCGGCATATACCATGGATGCGCCTAAAAACAGTGCGCTTACTGCCATTACGGATCGTTTCATCGAATGTCCTCCTGTTGTTCGTTGTTATCCGGTACGTCCGCCACATGAACACGATATATTACCTGCGATCAGACGCCTGTCCTGTTTCAATTGATGGTCACATCCGCCCGGGTCATTTCAATGGCCGGAACTTCTATCCCCTCAATGCCGAGCTTGTTGGCGAACTCCTGACTCATATTGCGATACAGGAGACGGACGCTCACCTGGACCTCGTCGTCATCCGGGCCTGTCGGGATCTGGAACACCTGTTCATCGTACCCCTGCGCGGGAATGCGGCGATCATAGGCAATCTCTTCCGCCAACCAGCTCTTTGAGGTCAGGTTTCCCTCGGCATCCCTGAAATTTTTTTGATACAACACCGCCTCAGGATCAACATGGTTGCCCTCCACGATATGACCGGTTTGGTACAGCACCTCCCCCGTAGCATTAAGAGCAATGACCTCCAGCCACATTTTACGTATATAGGTGACGCCGGTGGGTATTTTATGCCCGGCACCGACATTTTTTATCCGTGCCAGCAGCTCGATACCGTTTTCTGACCGGGTGATCTCGGTTTCCAACTCAGCCGCCGCAGTCAGCATCTGCCTGGCAAATTCAGCTCCCTTGTCGTTACCGGCACGTTCATGAAAAAACACACTGCCTCCTGAGAAAGAATGGACGGCAACATGCTCTCTGGTCGCCCCCAACGGGCTCGATTTTCCGGGATTTTTCTCCACCCCCGGTCCTGGAGTCATGTGGCAGTCCTGGCAGCGGATGCCCTGGGCCGCATACGGGCCTGCTTGCCAATCGTTGAAGGTATCGATGACAACCGCTCCGGATGTCGGATGGACAACGTTATGACAGGCACCGCAAAAAGCCGCGTTGGTATGGATCTCTGAATACTGCACCTCATGATACGGTGACCGGCCGTCCCCTCGGGGACCTCGTTTGACGTTTCCGGGTTCGGAAATGGTGCGCACATTGACCGTCTCCACCACCTCGTGCACCGTGTGGCAGTAGTCACAAGAGACACCCTGCAAGGAT
>SKJK01000134.1 GCA_007121995.1 Desulfobulbaceae bacterium | reverse complement strand
TCATTCCCTGGTGGAAGATGTCCTGCTTTTTGTCCTTTTCGGGGCCAATTATTGGATTATAATAGGCGTCCGTCTGACAGCGGCTCTTGTTATCAGTTTTGTGGTAATGCGAGTGTTCCGAGTCGTTCCCCTGCGCCTGGTGATGCGTTACTGAGTGCCGACGGGGCTGTGTGACCCCCTTACAATACAGGAACGGAATATACCGCACAGGTACAAGCCCCGTGCTTGGTCACGTTATCAGAGTTGTTCACCGATGCAGGTCAATGCTGGTCGTAGCCGGTTTCATGTAATTTCTGTCCTGAGGCTTGCCGATGCCGGGGAGCCGTTCTCCTGACATCCGTCAGACCGGAGAGTGTTCCCCGCTCGAGGAGATTCAACCGTGTCCTTTCTCACCCGTTTCTGCTCACCCGGGCCACTGGCCAAGATTTATTTCTGCACCATCATCACCTTTTGCAGCCTGTACGCGGCCCAGCCGATTCAGCCGGTCTTTCAACAGGAATTCGCCCTCAGTCCACTCCAGGCCATCTTGTTCACTACCTTGATGATGCTGCCCCTGGGATTTGCTCCGCTGTTCTACGGGATCCTGCTGGAATCGCTTTCCGCCCGGCTCATTGTCCGCACGGCCATTCTCCTGCTCGGCATCCTGGAACTCCTGTTCAGCCTGACCAGCAGCTACATGCTCCTCCTGGTCATCCGTGGCCTGCAGGGGATGGTGATCCCGGCCGTTCTCACCTCGCTGGTCAGTTATATCTCTTTTACCGCATCTCGGGAAGACGTGCAGGCGGCTGTAGCCCGCTACATTGCCGCCACCATTGTTGGTGGATTTCTGGGCAGGTTTCTTTCCGGTCTGTTCACGGACCTGTTTGGTTGGCGGTTTTTCTTTTTTCTGCTTGGGGTGCTGTTGCTGTGGGGATTTTTTCTGCTGCGCACCCTGGAGAAGGACGCCAATCTGCAGTACAGTCGGCCCCGGTTGGGGGAAGTGGTGGAACTGGTGCGCCAGCCGGTTTTTTTCTGGCTCTATCTCTCCATCTTTTCCGTTTTTTTTGTTTTTGCCGGTTTGCTCAATTTCCTGCCCTTTCAGCTGAAGGCCATCAATCCCGGTTTCGGCGAGACCGGGATTGGGTTCATGTACTTCGGCTATGTCATGGGGGTGGTGGTTTCCTTGAACATCCGCCGGATGATTGCCTGCTTTGGTTCCGAAACCAGGGTGGCTTTGGCCGGGCTCTGCCTCTATCTTGTCGGTATCGTTGGTTTCATGGTGCCGGATCATCGGGCCATGTTCATTGCCATGTTCGTTTTCTGCACCGGCATGTTCATGGCCCATGCCCTGCTTTCCGGCTATGTCAATACCCTGGCCAGTAACAACAAGGGCATTGCCAACGGGGTGTACATCTCCTTTTACTACCTCGGCGGGGCCATCGGTTCCTTTGCGCCCGTCGTTCTTTACGAGCATTTCGGCTGGAATACCTTCTTGACCTGCCTGATGCTGATGGTCTGCGGAGCCATGTTTTTTCTGGTCCGCCTGCAGCGGTCAGTCGCCGCGGCAAAGGCGGACCAGCATTGCAAAGCTGACGTGCCGACGAATCCTCACTGAGTCAAAAAATCCTTCAGCGGCCGGTCTTGAGATTGATCCAATGCTGCTCGTACAGTTGCAGGGTCGCATCGTCAAGGCTGTCGAGAAATTCGCCCCGGGCTGCATCTTCGGGATCAGGGTTGACGATGGGGTTGTCTTTGGTTTCGGGGTCAAGATGGGCAAAGGCTGCCTTGTTGGGGGTGGAGTAGCCCATGGCGGTGCTGATTTCAGCTGAGATCTCGGGTCTGAGGATGTAGTCGATGAAAAGGTGGGCCGCTTCGATGTTCTCCGCTCCCCTGGGGATGCAGAAGCTGTCGAGCCAGAGGCTGAACCCTTCCGGTGGATACACATACTCGATGGCCTGGTTTTCGCTGTTGGCGATATAGGCCTCACCGTTCCAGACCACACCGACCGCGACCTCTCTGGACAGCAGGGCCTGCTTGGGCGAATCAGAGTCGAAAACCCGCACCAGGGGCATCAGGGCCCGCAGTTTTTCATAGGCCTGCTGCAGATGTTCCGCATTGGTCTCATTGACCGAATAGCCCAGAACTT
Source organism: Desulfobulbaceae bacterium (assembly GCA_007121995.1). Classification (GTDB taxonomy): domain Bacteria; phylum Desulfobacterota; class Desulfobulbia; order Desulfobulbales; family Desulfobulbaceae; genus Desulfobulbus. Next base: position 2,245 of record SKJK01000134.1, on the reverse strand, counting down.
TGAGACCGATGGCCATGACCTCACGGGGGTCATTGGGCAGCAGCAGGCGGCCTTTAAGTTCCGGTTGCCACAGGTCGGCCAGGCTTTGCACCGACTCCGCCGCAATCATGCCGGTATGGACCGCAATCGAAGTGGATCCCCACATGTAGGGAATCGAATACTGATTGTTCGGGTCAAAGGACTGGTTGGTAAAGCGGGGCGCAATGTGAGCAAAATTGGTGATTTTGGTGGTATCGACCGGAAGGAGCAGACCTTCCCGCTGCATCAGGCCGACATAGTCGGAGGAGGGGACCACCAGGTCATAGCCGCTGCCGATCAGCTTTATTTTCGCATACATGGCTTCGTTGCTGTCATAGGTGGAGAGGTTGACCCTGATACCGGTCTCCCTGGTAAAGGCGGCCACCACCTCATCAGGGATATATTCGGACCAGATATACAGGTTGAGGACTCTATTGGAGCTGTGGGCCGAAACAGCGAGGCACAGCAACAGCAAGACAGCGGCGAGGGTGGAAACGAGCGGTTTCATTTTTTCTCCTTCAGCAGAATTCTGGTGAGAATGAGGGCAATGATGGTGAAAACGATCATTGCCACGCAAAGGGCATTGACGTCCGGTCTGATGCCGAGGCGGACCATGGAATAGATCCGCAGCGGCAGAACCTCGAATCCCGGTCCGGTGTTGAAAAAACTGATGATGACGTCGTCCAGTGAAAGGGTGAAGCTGAGCAGCCAACCCGCGGCAACCGCTGGTGCGGCCAGGGGCAGGACAATGTGGCGGAAGACCTGATATTCGCTGGCTCCCAGATCCCTGGCCGCATCGATGACATCGTGCTGGAATCGGTGGAAGCGGGAATAAACCGTGATGGCCACAAAGGGGACGCAAAGTACCGTGTGGGCCAGCAGCAGGGTATAGAAGCCCAGGTTCAGGGGTAGGGCAAGAAAAAGCAGCAGCAGGGAAATGGCGATGACAATGTCAGGCGACATCATCATGACAAAGAAAGTACCGAACAGGAGGCGGCGACCGGCAAAACGGTACTGGTGGAGAACAAAGGCGGCGATGGTGCCAAGGAAGGTGGCCAGGGTGGCGGCAGCGGCGGCAATGATCAGTGGGTTGACCGCGGCTGTCATCAGGCCGGTGTTCTGCCACAGGCGGACATACCAGTCGAGGGTGAAACCGTGCCAGGTCAGGGAAAAGCGTGAATCGTTGAAGGAGAAGACCGCCACCACCACCAGGGGAAGGTAGAGAAAGAGAAAGATCGAGGCGGTATAACCGCTCTTCAGCCAGCGGTTCATTTGAGATGTCCTTCACCGGAACGGCGACTGGCCAGGTAGTAGAGGAACAGGAGAATCCCCATGGCCACGGTCATGGCGATACTGGCGGCCGCGCCCATGGGCAGGTCACGAAAAACAAGGAACTGGTCGCGAATGTAGTTGCCCAGCAGCATGGATCGGGCGCCGCCCAGGATATCGGCAATATAGAACATGCCCAGCGCGGGCAGAAACACCAGCATGGTGCCGGCGATAATGCCGGGCATGGTCAACGGCACGATGATGCGCAGAAAGGTCTGCAGGGGGCCCGCACCCAGATCGCGGCCCGCCTCGATCAGTTGCAGATCCATCGCTTTGAAAGCGGCAAAAAGGGGGAGGATCATGAAGGGCAGCAGGGTGTACACCAGGCCGATGAAAACAGCCAGCGAGGTGTACATCAGTTGCAGGGGCTGATCGATGAGGCCGAGACGCAGGAGCAGGGCATTGATGATGCCGTCGGCTTTAAGCATGATCACCAGGGCATAGGTCCGGATAAGGGAATTGGTCCAGAAGGGGATCATCACCAGCAGCAGGAGCAATGGTTGAACCTTTTCTCCGCTACGGACCAGGATATAGGCAAAGGGATACCCCACCAGCAGACAGAGCAGCGCCGTGCCCGCGGCCAGCAGGGCTGAATCCATGGCCATGCTGAAAACGGCGGGAGAGAACAGGCGGGTATAATTGGTCAGGGACCACCCCGTTGCCTGGAGGATTTCCCCGCCCCGTTCGAGAAAGCTGGTCCTGAAAAGGATCAGGTAAGGAACAACAGCGAGCAGGCCAACCCAGGTCAGGGTACCGCTGATCAGCAGTTTGCGGAACAGGGTATTATCCTTCATGGGGCAGCACCACCTCCCAGCCCTGGAGCCAGCCCAGAACGACCTGGTCACCAGGACGGAAAGAGAGGTTGGCGCTGTTTTCGTCAAAAAATTCAGTGACTTGA
>SKJK01000194.1 GCA_007121995.1 Desulfobulbaceae bacterium | reverse complement strand
TCGATATTCTCATCAACAATGCCGGTGTTGCTATCTACAAGCGTTTTGAAGACTTTACCGAGCAGGACATCAACTACATTTTCGATGTGAATATTAAAGGGGTGTTTCTTTGCTGTCGTCATGCGGCACGATTGATGGAAAACAATGGCAGCATCATCAATATCGGTTCGACGGTGACCAAGGTAATGCTGCCTGCTTATGGTGCGTATGCCGCATCAAAGGGCGCGGTGGAACAGATGAGTAAAGTATTGGCCAAGGAACTTGGCGGGCGTGGTATACGAGTCAATACGGTGTCTCCCGGCCCGATCGATACCGAGTTGTTTCGTGCCGGCAAGACCGACGAGCAGATCGCACAACTCGCTGCGCAGGCTGCGCTGGGCAGGATCGGCACCGTCGCTGATGTTGCCAATCTGGTGACTGTGCTGCTTGATGAACGATCAGGTTGGGTAACGGGACAGAATATCCTGGTCAACGGCGGTTTTGTCGCCTGAAGCGTTGTGTTTTTCCTGGTAGGTTATCTCCTCGACTTGGGGCGATTGTACCAATATCCGCAGAGCCGGCGCGAACGGACGGCAAACGGCATGCAGACCATGAGGAAAATCAAGCCAAGAATTGCCGGGCTGGCATACCAGTGCAGCTTACGAGCGGAGGTGGCGGCGGGCGGATCGGTGAGGATGGTAAACGATTGACCCCGTGTACGGCCCCATTTCCGGAGCAGGCGTGAAAGTCGCAATTCTTCGCCGGCATAAAGCCTGGTATCAAAGCCACCGACGGCCGTAAAGGCGTCTTGCCGGCAATAGAAAAAGCTTCCGGCTGCATTGCGGGTGAACCGGGAAATCCAATTCCATAATCGGATAGCACACCGACCGAGCGCTGTACTTGTGCCCTCAAATCGGATGACTACTCCACCGCCGGCGCAATGGCCGGAACGAAGCAGGCCAAGTGCATCGGTCAGCAATGCCGCCTCGATGCGGGTATCGGCATCAACAAAGATCAAGAAGTCGGCCTTGCTGACGGCAGCACCGGCATTGCGGGCGCGTGCAATCTGGTTCACCGGTTCGTACACTACGCGGTCGGCTCCGGCGGCTTTGGCAACTTCTGCGGTGCCATCGGTTGAATTATTGTCCACAACAATGCACTCGCCGAGCAGGTTCTGCGCTTCCATGGCCCGCCGCACGGCCGCCAGGGTGGCAGGCAGTTCCTCAGCCTCGTTGTAGGCAGGAATGATGATGCTATAGGTAGGTTTCTGCAAATGTCATGTATCCTCATTCGGACGATTCAATGTTCGAGAGGCCGTAAGCTGCTTTCAGATTGTTCAGCGTATTCCCGGCATCGCCATCTTGAGCGATGCGCTCAAAAAGGGGATGGTTTTATTGTGCTGTTTTAGACAGTAAAATGAATTTTTCTCCCTTTTTATTGTGTGGTCTCAGTCACGATAGCGCCGTGACAGGTCACCATAGGCATCAATCCTGCGGTCGCGAAAATAGGGCCAGAGGCGACGGACCTGCTCGCTGCGTTCCCGATCAAGGTCGACGACGAGCACCTGCTCGTGGTCGTTGTCGGCCATGGCCAGCAGTTCACCCTGGCAGCCGGCTACAAAACTGTGACCCCAGAATTGGGCGCCGGCACCGACCCCGGAGGGGTCAGGCTCGAAGCCGACCCGGTTGACACTGATCACCGGGATCCCATTGGCAATGGCATGGCTGCGTTGTATGGTTACCCAAGCCTCACGTTGGCGGGTTTGTTCGTTCTGGGAATCGTTGGGATCATACCCGATGGCAGTGGGATAGATGAGTAGGTCGGCTCCGGCCATGGCTATCAATCGGGCGGCCTCGGGATACCATTGATCCCAGCAGACCAGGACCCCCAGCCTGCCGACCGAGGTGGAGATAGGTTGAAATCCAAGGTCGCCCGGGGTGAAGTAAAATTTTTCGTAATAACCTGGATCATCGGGGATGTGCATCTTGCGGTACCGGCCGGCAATGCTACCGTCACTCTCCAGGACTACAGCAGTGTTGTGGTACAGGCCCGGTGCCCGTTTTTCAAACAGCGAGGTGACCAGGACGATACCCAATTCCCTGGCCAGGGCGCCAAACTCTTTCGTGGCCGGTCCGGGGATCGGTTCAGCTAGATCAAAGCATGCGGCAGTCTCGGTCTGACAAAAATACTGACTGCAATGTAGTTCTTGCAGCACCACCAGCCGGGATCCCCGGGCGGCGGCTTCACGGATTTTCTGCAAACTCCTGGTGATATTTTCCTGTCGGTCATCGCAACAGCGCTGCTGTACCAGACCAACGGTCAGGGTGTTCATTGTAAAACTCCTTTGGGAATCTGCATGGTCACGCAATGCAGTGAACCATGCTGGTGGATCAGCGGTAAGCAGTTGATACCGATGACTGTGCGGTTTGGGAAGACCTGGGCGAGGATCTCCAGGGCTTTAATGTCCTGATCATTTTGATACACAGGGACCAGTACCGCGCCGTTGATGATGAGAAAATTGGCATAGGTAGCCGGCAGGCGTTGTCCATCGGCATCGTAACAGGGGCGCGGCCAGGGGAGGGGAACAAGGCGGTAGGGGCGTCCAGTTGGGGTGCGGAAGGCACGAAGCTCGGATTCCATGGTCTTCAGGGCAGGATAATGCTCGTCAGCCGGATCATCACATTGGACATATACGATGGTGTCGTTGGGGCAGAAGCGGGCAAGGGTGTCGATGTGTGCATCGGTATCATCCCCGACCAGGTAGCCGGCTTCCAGCCAGAGAATACGGGAAGCGCCAAGCAGATCCGCAAGGGCCTTTTCAATGCCTGCGCGGCTGAGATGGGGGTTGCGATTGGGCTGGAGCAGGCATTGACTGGTGGTCAAGATGGTGCCGGCACCGTTGCTTTCAATACTGCCCCCCTCGAGGATAAGACCGGGAGTACGGACTTCGCATCGACCAAATACGCCGGATTGGGCCAGGGTGGCAGTGATTTGATTGTCCAGGTGAGCGGCGAATTGCAGCCCCCAGGCATTAAAGCCAAAATTCAGTACGACAGGAACATCTTCAGCGAACACAGTGATGGGACCGAAATCTCGCGCCCAGGTATCGTTGGTTGGTATGGGGAACAGGCGGACACGTTGTAGGTTCACCCCGTCCTCAATAAGCCGTGCTCGGATCAGTTCAACCTCCGGGGCAACAATGATCACCTGTTCAAATCGGCTGATTTCCCGGGCGATGGCAACAAAGACCGGTTCAACTGTTTCCAGAGCGTCGTGCCAGTCGCTGGCCGCATGTGGCCAGGCTAGGAGGATGCCGTCCTGATTTTCCCATTCAGCGGGGAGACGTATGTTCATATCACGATTGTCCTGCAAGAGGCTGGGGTGTACAAGGTGGTAGATTTCGGGTCGCGCAAGCGTACATAGACCTTCGATGAACGGTTACGATATTCGCGATGTCCAGGCAAGCAAAAAGGTGACGATCTGCATTGGCTTCCTTCGATTGGCTGTGTCCCGTTCATTGCCCTTTTCTTGTCAACCAGATAAGGAACCGGCCGGATCCAAGCAAAGGGGGAGAAAAATGGCAAGGAAGGTGATGGGTACAACCTGAGCGTTGATACGGTGCAAGTGAACGATTCGTTGCCATTGCATCTGTTCAACCAACAAACCATGGCAAAAGGGCACAACAATGTCTCAACAAGGTCAAAAGGCCAATGGCGCTGTTATCGATAAGGAGCGCATGGGTCTCAATGTACTGCTCGTGATCAGCTTTTCCCATTTTCTCAATGACATGCTTCAGTCACTGATTCCGGCCATCTACCCACAGCTGAAAGAGAGTTTTGATCTCAGTTTTACCCAGATCGGGCTCATCACCCTGACTTATCAGTTGTCCGCCTCGTTGTTGCAGCCGATGGTGGGATTGTATACCGATCTCCGTCCCAAGCCGTACTCGCTGACCTTTGGTATGGGCTGTACCTTGGTGGGGCTGATCCTGCTCTCAACCGCGCCGGGTTATGGCCTGCTGCTGATCGCAGTGGGTCTGGTCGGTGCCGGGTCGGCGATTTTTCATCCGGAATCGTCACGGGTGGCTCGCATGGCCGCTGCCGGTCAATACGGTCTGGCCCAGTCCATCTTTCAGGTGGGCGGCAATGCCGGCACGGCCCTGGGACCGTTGCTGGCGGCTTTGATCGTCATTCCCCATGGGCGCCACAGTCTTGCCTGGTTTTCGTTGTGCGCCCTGCTGGCCATGCTGATTCTTTTCCGGATTGGGGGCTGGTACAAAAAAAATCGGCCGGCGGTAGGACATAACCAGCGACAATGGACGGCCACCGGGACTGATACCCGCCTCTGCGCAAGGACAGTGGTCTGGCCGCTCTTGATTCTGCTGGTTCTGATTTT
>SKJK01000135.1 GCA_007121995.1 Desulfobulbaceae bacterium | reverse complement strand
TTACCTGGATCCGTGAGCGTTTGTCCGTGCGTCAGCTTTGTTGTTCGTGACCGTTCGATTAAAATAAACTTTATCGGACGGTTACGGGCAATGAAGATGGCGTGCGGACGAACGTCCCGAAGGGCGGCGGGCGACGACTTATTGCAAAGAAAATCGCCGCATTTTTAACCTATTTACAGTAAAATGTGCTTTAAACAAGACTCCAGCCGTCACGGATTCAGGTGTGAGTAACGGCCAGGAGTACTTTGAGCAGAATCGGTGTGAAAATCGCTGTCATGATCCCGTTGACGCACAAGGCCAGACCACTCATCGCCCCGTGCTTCTCTCCTTCCTCGAGGGCCCGCGCTGTGCCCAGGCCATGGGCGGCGGCTCCCATGGCCAGACCGAAAGCGGTGGGGCTGACAACACCGAGGCAGCGCAGAACGGTCGGGCCGATAACAGCTCCTAAAACACCAGTGATAACAACAATGGCGGCGGTCAACGAAGGAACACCGTGGAGTTTTTCAACAATTCCCATGGCAATAGGGGTGGTCGCTGATTTGGGAGCCATGGAAATCATGATGAGATCACTGGCACCCAGCAGGCCGGCCAGGCCGGCGGCACTCAGGATACCAATGATGCTGCCGGCCAGAATGGAAGCACTGATTGCTACTCCCTGTTTTTTAATGGTATCCATGTGCTCGTACAGAGGCACCCCCAGGGCAACCACCGCCGGCCCCAGCCAGAAACTGATGTATTGACCACCGGCTTCATACCGCTCATATGGGATCTGCAGTCCTTGGAGCAAGCCCATCAATGCCAGAATCGTGATCAAGACCGGGTTGAGAAAAGGGAAGTTCCAGCGGGCGTAAATTTTCTGGGCCACCCAGTAGGTCACCAGGGTACTGGCGATGGCAAAGGTTGGTGACGTCAGGATATCAGTCATGACCAACCACAAGGCTTGTAACTGTCTGATTTATGAAGCTCCTGTGCTGGAGGCGATCAGTCATGGCGGCGGCGCTCCAAATATTGCTGAAGCAACCCCACCGTGCCGAGTACGATAACAGTGCTGACAACCAGACTGACCCCGATGGCCAGCCAGGAGGCTTTCAGCAGATCACCGTACAATAGCAGGCCCACCCCGGGCGGCACAAACAGCAGGGCAAGATATTTGAGCAGCCCATCGGCCACCGGTTTGACCTGCTCCAGGCGGACGATGCCGAGCATAAGCGACATCGTCAGGATTACCATGCCAATGACATTGCCCGGAATCGGCAAATGCAGCACATGGGCCACACTTTCGCCAAGCAACAGGCAGATAAAAATAATAGATAAACCGACAATCATCATGCCTCCCGACAGCGAACAGCAGGTGACAACCAGTTGTTCCTTTTTGTGGTGATGTGCTGACCCACCCGTTTGTGAATTCTTACAAAACGGCCGGTTGCCTGTAAAGCCCTTTATTCAACATTTTCCATCAATATTGCTGAGAAGAGTGGAGCTGAACTTTATATGTCAGTGGTTGTCAGGCTCACCAAAACTGATTAAAAAACAAAGAGAAAAAACTACAGTTTTCGAAAAGGTACGGTTGGTCATAGCAGAGTAATGGTACGCATTTGTCGGGCACAGGGAACGTTTATCGTATCGCTCCAGGAGCTGGACTCTTTGCCTGGTGTTGTAGCTGCGGATGAACAGGCTGCCGGTATAAGGAGCGGGTATGCACGGCATCGTTTTCCTGCAGATGAAGTGCTGATCAACAGGTCCGACAACAAAGAGGCAGGGTGTGAAAAAAAGCGATAAACAGACCAGGGATGTTACCAGCATCATCCTGGAAAGCATTTCCGATGGCGTGTTCACGGTTGATAATGAATGGCGGATTACTTCTTTCAACCGGGCCGCCGAGGCAATAACCGGTATTCCACGCACAGAGGCAATCGGCCGCTTCTGCTGGGAGGTTTTTCGATCCAACATGTGCGAGGGGGATTGTGCTCTGCGGCAAACCATGCAAGAGGGACGTTCTTTTGTCAGTACCTCCACCTATATCATCAACAGCAACAAGCAGCGTATCCCCATCGATGTGTCCACCGCGCCCCTTGTGAATGGGGAAGGTGTTGTTCTCGGCGGGGTGGAAACCTTTCGTGATAACACGGTGGTGGAAGAGTTACGGCGTGAATTGAGTGGCAGTTTCCGTCAGGGTGATATGGTCAGTCGCAGCCACTTGATGAAAAAAATCTTTACGGTATTGCCGCGCATTGCAGAGAGCGATTACACTGTGCTTATCGAGGGTGAGACCGGTACCGGCAAGGAGGTACTTGCTAAAGCTCTCCATAATCTGTCAACCAGAAAAGAGAAACCCTTTGTGGCCATCAATTGCGCCGCATTACCTGATTCCCTGCTGGAGTCGGAATTGTTCGGATATAAAGCCGGGGCCTTCACTAACGCGGTTCGCGATAAGTCGGGATATTTTGCTGTGGCCCAGGGGGGAACCATCCTGCTTGATGAACTTGGCGAAACCAGTCCCGCCTTTCAGGTGAAACTGCTGCGGGTTCTGGAGGAACGGACGTTTCAGATGTTGGGAGATGTGCGTCAGCATCGGGCTGATGTTCGTATTCTTGCTGCAACCAACCAGAATATCGAATCTCTGGTCGAACAGGGACGCTTCCGCCAGGATCTGTATTATCGTATTAACATTGTTCGACTCTGCCTGCCGCCTCTGCGGGATCGAAAAGAAGATATTCCGCTGCTGATCGAACGGTTTATTGAGACAATGAACCGGTTGCGCGGCAAGTCGGTGAGCGGTATTGGATCCGAGGCCCTGGAGCGGTTGATGCACCACGACTATCCAGGAAATATCAGGGAATTGGAAAATATTATCGAGCATGCTTTTATCCTTTGCACCCACGGGACGATCGACCTTCAGCATCTACCCACGCATCTGGCCCGCCCCAGGGAGGAACGAATCGCTTCGCCATTGCGATCGGCATATCAGGCAACCGAAGCGGAGATAATTCTAGAGGCCCTGCAACGCCATGGGTATAATCGACTGGCCGCAGCCCGGGACCTGGGCATGCACAAAAGCACACTGTTTCGCAAATTGAAAAAACTCAATCTTACCCTGCCTCCTGTTGATGGCCGATCGTCATCCTCCCGTTCCACAGAGTAGCATGACTAGCACCCTATAGGGTGGCATAGAGTTTCATTGTTGCGACCCTCGCTGCCAGGGGCATTGTTCGAGCAGAGCAGATATTACTCAAACATACTGATTTTCCGAAAAAAATAATTTTTTGGAAAAATTTATTTTCAGGCATACACTTTGCAATTTAAAAGGCATGGAAAAGGAAAATGCGCAACGAACAATAGCCGTGACTGTATGGGGGCATCGCATTTCACCAGTATTTGACTCCGCACGTACACTGCTCATTGCCAATGTCGACGGAACAAGGATTGTCAGTTCCTCGCATCTGCATTTTGACCCCGATCGATTGGCGTAATTGATGCAGGTGCTTCGGGCGCATAAGGTTATGGTAATCATCTGCGGTGCGGTTTCCGAGGAACCAGCCACCCTGCTGGAAGCGGCTGGTTTTGAATTGATCTCTTTTGTGACCGGAGATTTTCATCGAGTGCTGACGAACTATGTACAGGGCGGACCATTGCGTGGCGAATTCGCCATGCCGGGATGCGGGAAACATATCTGCTGTCAAGGGAAGATCCGTCGCGGACAGGAAATCACCCCTTCCCCAGGTAGACGGCACCAGGTACGGAGGCAAAGAATGACTCCGGAGACGGCTGAGAGACTGGATGAAAACAGACACGGTGTGATCGTTGCTGATACGTCTGCAAAACTGATTGATAAAATCTGAAGAGAGATCGCACCCAAAATAATCAACCAATGGAGGTACGAATATGCCTGGAATGAATCGAAAAGGACCCTCAGGAAACGGTCCCCTTACCGGGAGACAGCAAGGCCTTTGTCGTCAGAACTGCTCCAAAGCAGTGGTTCAGCCCGAACAGGAAAGACCAGCAGGTCAAGAGCAGAATCAAGCTACAGACGAAGGCAGGATGGCAGGGCAAGGTTTGGGACAGGGATCCGGCAGAGGACAAGGTAGAGGCCTGGGGCGAAGTGGACGCGGCGGCGGCCAGCGGAGAAGTGGCCGACGTTGAGGCACAACTGCACCTGAAACCGGCCAATTTGTCGGATACATCAACATAATCGTTCATCAGCGCTCATCTGCGGGCGATCAGGTTGCCGTGCAAAGGATCATCAATCATTATAGCCCGTCATCCTGCTTATCTCGCACAAAGCGCTGGTAAACGGTTCGAGTTTCCAGGTCTTGCAACTTTTGCGTGCACCTGGTCAACCTTTACAATCGACCGGCTGGCCAACAGGTCAGCCGGTCGGGTT
>SKJK01000166.1 GCA_007121995.1 Desulfobulbaceae bacterium | reverse complement strand
TATCCGCAAGCCGGTCATTGTTCTGGTCGTCTTTGCCGCCCTGATTGCCACCACACTGCACGTTTTCCGCCAGATTCCTTTTGAATACACGCCCCGTGAGGACAGAGGCGTGTTCATTGTCCTTGTCAATGGACCTGAAGGCGCCTCCTTTGCCGTCATGGAAGAATACATGGATGAGATAGAACGCCGCTTGCTCACCTACACCGACAATGACGGCGAGATCTCTTCCATGCTGGTCCGGGCGCCTCGAGGTTTTGGCAACATCGCCAGCTTCAACACCGGGTTTGCCATAGTTGTCCTCAATGACTGGGGAAAGCGTCGGCCTGCCGGCGTGATCATGAACGAAATCCGGGGTCGGCTCAGTGACTTGCCCGATGTACAGGTCGCTGTGGTCATGCGGCAGGGCTTCACCCGCTCTGCGGCAAAACCGGTCCAGTTTGTCATCGGTGGCGGCACCTATGAGCAGTTGGCATCCTGGCGGGACATTCTGATCGAGAAGATTGAAGAAAACAATCCCGGACTGATTGCATTGGATTGGGATTATAAAGAAACCAAACCGCAGTTGAGGGTCAGGGTCGATTATGACCGTGCTGCAGAGGCGGGTGTCACGGTCACTGCCATCGGTCGGACGCTGGAAACCATGATGGGTTCCCGCAGGGTCACCACCTATATCGATGACGGTGAGGAGTATGACGTGATCGTCGAAGGGGAGCGTGATGAACAGCGCAGCAAAACCAGCCTGGAGCATATCTATGTCCGGTCCAGCCGAACCGGCGCCCTGCTTCCCCTGGCCAACTTCATCACCATTGAGGAGTATGCCGACTCCGCCACCCTCAATCGCTACAACCGCGTCCGGGCCATCACCATCCAGGCTAACCTGGTCGATAATCTGCCCTTGGGAGAGGCACTGGATTTCCTGGAAAACCTGGCAGGAGAACACTTGCCTGATACGGTACGCATCGATTATAAAGGAGAATCAAGGGATTTCAAAAAATCCATCGGCTCCATGGTTTTTGTGTTCATTTTGGGTATCGTGGTTGTCTTTCTGGTGCTCTCCGCGCAGTTTGAAAGCTACCTCCACCCTTTGGTCATCATTCTCACTGTGCCGCTGGCCATGGCAGGGGGACTGCTCGGCCTGTACCTGACCGGCAAGACCTTGAATATCTATTCGCAGATCGGTCTGTTAACTCTGATTGGCCTGTCGGCGAAAAACGGAATCCTCATCGTCGAATTCGCTAATCAGTTGCGTGACAGAGGCGCATCCTTCAATCGTGCCCTGATGAAATCCGCGCAACTGCGCCTGCGGCCCATCCTGATGACCGGCCTGACCGCCGCCGCAGGATCTATTCCTTTGATACTGTCCTCAGGTGCCGGGGCCGAGACACGACATGTGATCGGTATCGTTGTCTTTGCCGGGGTTCTGACCGCCACGCTCTTCACCATCTTCGTGGTGCCGGTGGCCTACAGCCTGATCTCCCGCTACAGTGGTTCACCCGGTGATGTGGCCAAGAGATTGCAGCAGGAGCAACATCGTATCCCGGACGCATCGCTGCCGCACATCAACAAGCCACCAGCAGAGTAAGTTCTCGCACCATGCATGCCTGGGTCGCTTCCCTTACATTTCTCTCGGTCATCCTGCTTGTTATCAGCAATCGGCTGAGTCCCGCAGTGGCGGCACTGACAGGTGTTCTCGTCCTGGTGTATGGGGGTATTTTCACCCTATCCGAGGCCGTGGAACAGATGACCTCCGCCTATTCAACCCTGGCCCTGCTCCTGGGCGCCATGATCGTGGCCCGCACCCTGCAGCCAACCGGTCTATTTAACAGGGTCGCTCGCAGAATGTTGATCGTATCCGGTGGCAGAGGCAGCCGACTGCTCATCGGAATCACTCTGGTGGCTGTCATGCTCAGCGCCATACTGCCCAACGCCACGGCAGTATTGATACTCGGTCCGGTCCTGATTCCTCTTGCCAGGGAACTCAAACTCCCTCCCCCGCCACTGCTCATTCTGGTGGCTCTGGCCGCCAACAGTGGCGGCCTGTTGACCATGGTTGGTGACCCTGCAACCTACTTGATCAGTCAGGCTGTCGGCATGCATTTCCCGGATTATCTCAAGGTTTTTTCATGGACCGGTTTGGTCGCGGTTGCCGTATTGATGCTGTTGCTGCCGTGGTGCTGGCGGCACGAATGGCGAATCAGCCTACCGATTCAAGTGGAATCCTTACCGCCAACAATGCTTATTCCCTGGCGTTTTTTTCTGCCCATCGTTGGCATCGGCACTGGCATGCTCCTTTTTTTCGTCATCGGCGGACTGTTAAATGTCCCTATTTCTCCAGATCTGATCGCCCTGAGCGCAGCCTCGGGCGCCCTCATCCTGGCGGAACGGTTCGGTTTGGGGTCTGCTGCCGACATTCTCAAAGACATTGACTGGAGTACACTGATTTTCTTTTCCTGCACATTCATGCTCACCGGGGCATTGGAAACCACCGGAGTGGTGGAAACAATCGCCACCCACCTCGGCGCTGCTGTGACCAGCCATCCCCAGATAGCCAGTTCTCTTCTTTTTCTTGCCGTCATGACCATCTCTTCGGTGGTCCCCAATATCGCGATCATGGCAGCCCTGATACCACTCATCGAGGTTATAGGCAAAGGAGGCAGTCGGATAGAGCTGTATGCTTCCCTACTCCTCGGCGGCACCTTGGGAGGGAACGCAACTATGGTCGGTGCCTCCGCCAACATGGTCGCAGTGGGTATAGCTCGCCAGCACGGCACCCCCATTCTTTTTATTCCCTTTCTTTTCTACGGCCTGCCCGTCTGCCTGGCCCAGATGCTGGTTATCGGTCTTTTGCGCCTGATGATAGGCACCTGAAGGGCAACAGAAGGGGTATCACCCTCCTGCGCCTTTCTGTTCCCCTGCCCGAACGACGCACAGCATGTTGTTCAGCCTTCCTGGCGCTTCTTTGCCAACGCCTGGGCCTGGATGGCGGTAATGGCCACGGTATTGACGATATCAGGTACCAGGCAGCCGCGACTGAGATCGTTGACCGGTTTGTTGAGTCCCTGCAGAATAGGCCCAATAGCAACTGCTCCGGCGGAACGCTGTACCGCCTTGTAGGTATTGTTGCCGGTGTTGAGATCGGGAAAAATAAAAACAGTGGCCCGGCCGGCCACTTCGCTCTCCGGCATCTTCTGGCTACCAACCGAGATATCAATAGCGGCGTCATACTGAATCGGTCCGTCGATTTTCAAGTCCGGTCGGAGTTTGCGGGCCAGGGCCACCGCCCTGCGCACCTGCTCCACATCCTCACCCTGCCCCGACGAACCGCTGGAATAGGAAAGCATGGCCACAACAGGCTCGATGTTGAACATGGCTGCGGTCTCAGCCGAACGGATAGCGATCTCTGCCAGCTGCTCGCTGTCAGGATTGGGATTGACGGCACAGTCGCCATACACCAGCACACGTGTTTCCATACACATGAAAAAAACACTGGAGACCACCAGGACCTCGGGGCGGGTGCGGATAATCTGAAATGCCGGACGGATGGTGTGCTGAGTAGTGTGGACCGCACCGGAGACCATGCCATCAGCCCTGCCGGTATGGACCATCATGGTCCCGAAATAGCTGACATCATTGATGGCATCTTGGGCGTAATCCCGAGTCAATCCCTTGTGTTTGCGTAACAGATACAGAGTTTCGATGAACTCCTCGCGCAGAGGCGATGTCTTGGGATCGATAATATGGACGTCCTGCAATTTCAAACCCAGGGTCTCGGCCCGGCTCCGGATCACCTTTTCCTCGCCAAGCAGAGTGAGGTCGACCACCTCGCGAGCACGGAGTATCTCGGCTGCCTGCAAAATTCGTTCCTCACTGCCTTCGGGCAAGACTATGTGCTTGCGATCAACCCGGGCCTGCTGAAACAGCGAATACTCAAACATCAAGGGAGACATGGTGGTGGTTACGGTATCAATAACCTGCTGTTCCAGACCGGCGGTGTCAACGTGACTTTCAAAAACACCCAAAGCCCGAGCAATCTTCTGCTCGTTTTGCGGTCGCAGCATACCTTTGACTTCACTGGCACGCATGGCCGCCTTGTAGGTATCACCTGATATGAGATACAGCGGCAGGGCCAGGTCATCGATGCCATCGAGCAATTTGACCATGGATGGACTTGGTTCAAAGCCGCCGGAAAGCAGCATGCCCACCGGCGAAGGGTAATTGCGCGAAGCAATGGCCCCCAGAGTAGCAAAAATGATGTCTGGTCGGTCACCGGGAGTGATAATAAGATCGCCCTCTTCAAGAAAGTCGATGAAATTTGCCGGACTCATCGCCGCCACCTTAATGGCATGAATATCCCTATACCGACCGACAACCGGTGAACCACTGCAATGACGGGCACCAAGGGCCT
>SKJK01000055.1 GCA_007121995.1 Desulfobulbaceae bacterium | reverse complement strand
CCCTAC
The DNA here is from genome assembly GCA_007121995.1 of Desulfobulbaceae bacterium. Classification (GTDB taxonomy): domain Bacteria; phylum Desulfobacterota; class Desulfobulbia; order Desulfobulbales; family Desulfobulbaceae; genus Desulfobulbus. The sequence continues at coordinate 4,412 of SKJK01000055.1, read as the reverse complement.
CGGAGATGGACTCGGTGGAAATGATCGGGTACGACCCGCAGACTTCGGGGGGGCTGTTGTTAGCCCTGGAGGTGGAAACCGCAACGCGTTTACTGGCGGCTCTGCTCCAGCAGGGTTATGCACCGGCGTGCCGCATCATTGGTGACGTTCGGGCCGGAGATCCTGGGTTGGTTCGTATCGGCTAAGGTACTTTAGGGGAGCTTGTCGTCAAGATCTTAGTATGAGGTCTCGGTAAGTAAGGCGATGAGCAGCCGGGTCAGACTCACCATATCCGTCAGGGTCACCTGTTCGCTGGTGGAGTGGACATTGGTCATGCCGGTGGCGATGATGGCCGTGGCCAGGCCTCGACCGTTGAAGATGTTGGCATCACTGCCACCTCCTGCCTTTTCATACACCAGATCCATGCCGATGGCCCGGGCCGCGGCGTCCACCCGCTTAAGGACTTTGTGGTCAGGCGCAAGTGCCATAATCGGGAAGTCTTCATGAATTTCGATCTGGACCTGGGGCCTTCCCCGGGCTGCCCCGGAGGGATCGGACCAGGCAGCGACTGTTTCGGTGAAAATGCGGCGGATTTCATCTGTGACCTGCGCCAGTTTTTCCAAGGAATGGCTGCGGACTTCCCCTTTGATCACGACTCGTTCCGGAACAATATTGGAGGCTGCACCACCGTTGATGGTGCCGAAGTTGGCGGTGGTTTCTGCATCGATACGACCGCCGGGCACCAAGGTCAGGGCTCGGGCGGCGATGATCAAGGCATTCACTCCCCATTCCGGATGCAGTCCGGCATGGGCGGCAACGCCTTCAACCGTGATGGTCAACCGATTGGCCGCCGGGGCATGGGTAATAACGCGAGCCATGCCCGTTGAGTCGAGGGCGTACCCTTCCCGAGCCTGAATCAAGTCAGGATCCAGGGCCTTGGCGCCAAGAAGGCCGATTTCTTCGCAGGTGGTGATAACGAATTCCACCGGGCGGTGTGGCCGATTGGTTTCCCGTAATCGTCGCATGGCCTCGATGCAGGCGGCAATCCCCGATTTGTCGTCACTGCCCAGGATGGTGTCGCCGGCACTGGTGAAGAGATCTCCGACCCGTTGGACTTGGACATTGTCCCCGGGCTGCACGGTATCCATGTGACAGCTGAGAAAAATCGGCTCCAGGTCCAGGGTCCCCGCAAAACGGATGATCAGGTTGCCGCACTGGGAACCGGTTTGGCTGCTGGACGCATCCTCAATGATTTCGACTGGCTCCAGCTCACGGAATATCAGTTGTAATTGTTTGCAAATCTCGCCCTCTTGTCGGGATGGGCTGGAGACTTCGCAGAGTTCGGTAAAGGTGGTTGCCAGCCGTTCACTATGGACGTCCATGATCTGACCTCAAGAGGACAACGGCGTGGGCGGCGATCCCTTCGCCCCGGCCTGTGTAGCCCATTTTTTCCGTGGTGGTTGCTTTGATGTTGATGGCCGGAGGATCAACTTTGCAGCAACGGGCAAGGTTGGCCTGCATCGAATCGAGAAAAGGCGCCAGCCTGGGACGCTGACACACGATGGTCAGGTCAGCGTTGGCCAGACGGTACTGCTGCTCTTTCACCAGGCGGCACACCCGCTCCAGCAACAGCAAACTGTTGATTCCCTTGTAGCTCGGATCCGAGTCGGGGAAATGGCGACCGATATCACCGGCCCCCAAGGCGCCCAGCAGTGCATCGGCCAGGGCATGGGCAACAACATCGGCATCGGAATGACCGTCCAGACCCAGCTCGAAATCAATGGCTACACCACCAAGGATCAGTTTTCGCTCTTTCACCAAGCGGTGGGCGTCAAAGCCATGACCAATTTTCATGTTTGTTTCCTCCGCCAGTACAGCTGTCGCTATATCAAAGTCTTCGGGGCGGGTGATTTTCACGTTACGTTCGTTGCCGGCGACTATGCGAACGGGAATGCCAACTGCTTCAAGGAGCGAGGCTTCGTCGGTACCGATGAATTTTTTTTGCGCGGCTTTGGCAAAAGCCTGTGTCAGTAAGTCCCGACGGATGGCCTGTGGGGTCTGGGCCTGCCAGAGGGCGGAACGGTCCACGGTTTGGTCAATGGTCGCCTCGTCGCCCACCAGTTTTAAGGTATCCTTCACTGGTACCGCAGCGATCACCGCCCCGTACTCGACCGCTCCCAGGAGGCAGCGGTCGATGGTTGCCTGGTCCACCAGGGGGCGAGCCGCATCGTGGACCAGCACCACATTGATTTCGGCAGGTAACGCATCAAGACCGGCACGAACCGAATCCTGGCGAGTGGCGCCGCCGAGGGTGAACACCATTTTAGTCACTTCTTTTTTGTTGAGATGGGTATGAAGCAGGTCAACGGTTTCCTGGTAAAAATCGGTGGGTGCAGCCACGGCCACGATATGGATGTCGTTGCGCGATAAAAAAATCCGGCAAGTACGGACCAGGATGGGAATTCCGGCCAAGGACAGGAATTGTTTGGGCCGGTTGCAGCCGATGCGGGAACCGATTCCCCCTGCCGGTATAACGACCCCGACATGAGCGGGATAATGGCTGTTGGTTGTCACGGATGCTGTGATAAAAAAAGGGGTGAATTATAAGCCGAATTCTGTTTCCGCCCGGAGGCGGACCATGATCATTTAACTGGGATGCCGGTCACCCGGCACCTCTTGCAACCTACCCGGAGGCTTCGGACGGGGCCGCCCTCAATCGCCTCCCTATTTGGTCTTGCACCCGGTGGGGTTTACCCTGCCCTTCATGTCACCATGAAGGCGGTGAGCTCTTACCTCACCATTTCAACCTTACCTGTAGACGTTTGCACGACCCATCGGCGGTGTGTTTTCTGTGGCACTTTCCCTCGGTTACCCGAAGTTCGCGTTACGAACCACCGCGCCCTGTGGTGTTCGGACTTTCCTCTCCGGTCCGCGACCGGAGCGACCATGCATTCACCCCTTCATGTTCTTAAATATACTCCTGATTACCCTTGAGTTCAACTCCTCTGTTGGCCAATTGATCCGCTCGCGCATTCTGAGCCCGGGGAACATGGGTAACCGACCAGCGGTCAAAGTGAGCAAGCAGTTGGCGCACTTCTGCAAACAAAGGCCGCAGGTTGTGGTGCTTGACCTGGTAACGGCCTTGGATCTGGCGGACAATCAGTTCGGAGTCAAGGGCGATTGTCAGTTCGGTGCAGCCATGCTGCAGAGCCTTTTGTAAACCGAGAAGCAGCGCCTGGTATTCGGCGACGTTGTTGGTGCAGATACCCAGGTAGGTGGATACGGTTGCTGTTTCCTTGCCGTCTTCGTCCAGAAGGACGGCTCCGGCTCCGGCCTGGCCTGGGTTGCCTCTCGATGCTCCGTCGGTGAAAAGTCGGCAACGCTTGCGGCGGCTATGACTGGCATCCGTTGGTTTTGCAGGGGGGGCGAGGGGGGAAGGTGTGGTTGCCTGCTGTTCTGGCGGAGCGGTGAGAAGTAAGCGAATGTTAGAAGCTTTATGCGTCGGGAAAAGCTGATTGAGCAGGTGGTCATCAAGCTGATCAGCCAGGGTCTGCAGCACCTGTTCCCGGGAAAGCGGATTATTCGGTAACAGCTTCATCCTCCTGTTCTTGATAGTAAAGGATGCGTTGACAGGTCGGACAGAGGTTAATCTTATCACCTTTACGAACGTCATTCACCTGTTGTGGTGGCAGGGCGATGTAACAGCCCTGGCAGACCCCGTCGTTGATGGGCACTACGGCAAGACCAGCACGTTTGTCCAGCAGCTTGTTGTAGCGCTTGAGATAGTTGGCCTGCAGGTCGGCGGCCTGTTTTTCTCGTTGGTTGACCACCGTTTTTTTGGATACTTCAATACGTTTTATTTCTTTTTCAACCGTATTAGTATCTTCTGCAAGGAGCTGCTGCTCGCCGATGCACTGATTCTCCAGGGTGGTGACCTCTTTTTCCAGCTGTTCAATCTGTTCGAGAAACTGCAGGATGCGGTCTTCGGTTTCCTTCAGCAACCTTTTGTTCTCTTCAATCTCCTTGAGCAGAGCCTGATGTTCTCGGCTGGTCTGCACCAGCATCATTTTGTTCTGCCGCTCCTTGACCCGAGCGCCGGCATCGTCATGTTCAGCCTTTGTTTCGAGCTGCTTCTGGTTGAGCAGTTCAATTTTGTTGCGCGTATTGGCAAGGGTCTCCTGTTGTTCGGCGATGGTCTGTTCGCGGGCAGTAACCGTGGCCTGATGTTTGGCGATGGTATCGTCAAGTCCAGCAATTTCACTGTCAATTGCCTGCAGATTGATGAGTTTGTTTATTTCCTCTTTCAATGATGCACTCCTCGATCGGTCTGTCTGGTGTTAATAAGTAAACGGATTGCGGCCAATGGCCGGCACTGGGAACTGATCCTGAGAAAGATCTTTGGTACCTGAGTCATGCAAGCCGCAACGGCGATT
>SKJK01000343.1 GCA_007121995.1 Desulfobulbaceae bacterium | reverse complement strand
CTTCTTCGTTATGGGCACAAATATAGATGACCTGCTCCTGAAATCGGGGGTCAGGCATCTGGGGAGTGGAAATAAGAAATTGTCCTGCAAGACTGTCCATAGTTTCTATTCTGTCCGTTCGCTCATTTGATAGGAAAATAGCACCGGAAACGTATCCAGGGTACGGGTCTACTACTGTTCGGGGAAAGGGAACGGAGTTGTTTCACTGTAGCCTTTCGGGTACAGTGTAAACATATTCACAGCAACTGGCAACCGCTATGGAAGGAAAACAGGAACAGATATGGACGGACAATCACCCCTGCACGGTAAATCGACGAGTCTGAAAAAAGCACTGACTTGGATGGCGGAAACGCTTGCTGAGCACCCAGAGAAAAAACGGATAATCGTCCTGCGGGAGGCCGAATTGCGCTTCGACCTCACTCCGCTGGAATGCGAATTCCTCGACACCCATTTCAGTGCTGAATAGTTCCTGGACAGAAACGACTTAAGCTGCTTTAACCATCTCCGTCCTTGTGGGTGCTCGTCCGTACGCTCTCAGGTCAAGGAGAATCCCAGGACCCGTAGGATTTCACGTATTCTCCGGTACCGTCAAAGGATTGGTTCGATCCGGCCCATGCGCCGGCAGGCGGATAATCACCGTTGTCCCCTTGCCAGACTCGCTCTCCATATCAATGGAGCCGCCGTGATCAAGGATTATTTTCTGGGAGATGGCCAAGCCGATGCCGGTGCCACTCTGTTTGGTGGTGAAATAAGGATAAAAAACCTGAGAGACCAGCTCCGGAGCAATACCCGAGCCGGTATCAGTGATCCGTAGTTCAACCCCTTCGCCTTGCTCCAGCCTGGTTAGGGTTACAGTCAATGTGCCCCCCTCTTCCATGGCCTGCATGGCATTGAGCAATACATTCATAATGACCTGCTGCAACCGGTCAACGTCACCATACAGAGGCAGGATTTCATCCTCAACTTCCAGAACTGTTGCAATGCGACTTTCAGCGGCTTCAGCTTTGATCAGCTGCAGACTCCGTTGCAGCAGAACCGCAAGATCGACCTGTTCGAGATGCAGGGCAGTCGGCCTGGTGAAGCTGAGCATCTCAGTGATGGTCCGATTCATTCGTTCGGTTTCCTGGATCAGCAAATCCGCCGTATCCTGCTCTTTGCTCCCTGAAGGGAATCTGTTTTTAAGCAGGAGGGCCAATCCCTTGATGGAACTCAGGGGGTTGCGCACCTCGTGAGCGACTCCACCCGCCATCCGACCGACCGCTGCCAACCGCTCATTTTCCCGCATACGCTGTTCGAGAGATTTGATTGCCGTCACATCGGAAAGCAACAACACTTTACCCATATACTGCTGCTCGCTGTCTGTAATCAATAAGGGATGACAAAGCACTTCACACCGTCGACCACCGAAGACAACTTTGATAGTTTGCTCTGTGGACTTCTTTTCAGGATCTGTCTCGGCTGCGGCGGCATCCAGAAAAAAGACGGCCAGTATCTCCGGCAGCACCTCCTGCGGCTTTCTGCCAACCACCGTGTCCCTGGGTATACCGGTGAGTTGAACAACTGCATGATTCCAGGTGGTTATTCTGCCGGATGCATCGGTGGCGACGACTCCCACCGGTAATTTAGCAATCAGTAATGAGGTAAAAGCCTGAATCTCAACCAGTGTCTTCTGGGAGATACGATACCCCTGCACAGCAGACAAGGAAAACCATCCCCCCAGGCCAACCAGAAGCATAGCCAGGGAAAGCATGACGATCTGCAATCGCAGGCGACCAAGCGTCCGATCGTATTCCTTCATATCAAGACCAACCACAACCAGGTGTCGTTCACCACCTTGATCACCCCTGGGTAATAATCTGACCATGGGGCGTCGTTCGTCCTGCTTATGGGGATAAAGCCTTTGTTGTCCTTCCCGTTGCTGCCGCATGGGGGTTGGGATCAGGGTCGGGAAGGAGGCGGTAAAAGGGCGTACCGCCTCGAACACCCGGCCGTACTCTTTGTTTACCTGAATGGCGTAGACCATTCGGGGTTGCTGATCGCCATGGTCACTCAACCCTTCCATTGCAGAAAGAGGCAGCAAACCGCCGATCCGGGCATGATCGCTGTGAGCGATAATCTTGCCCTGAGAATCAATCAGGGCAAGAAAACGTAAATCCGGATCCTCGGCAAGATGATCGATGACCCGCTGCACATGCAGATTCCACGGGTCGTTGCTCCAGTAATCTTTGCGCAGATCGTTGATATAAGAAGCTCTGGAGCCTGAATCCAGAACCCGCATCAGCGTGGCTGCTTTCTGCAGCAAGGCACTGGTCATCAGGCGCTGTTCCAGTCTGAAATTATGAAAGGCAAAGGTAACCACAATCATAATCAACAATCCCGCCGCCGCTGCCAGCAGCCAGGGGGAGGTGGAAATATAAGCCGGCCGAGTCTTGTTCAGTAATTTCAGTATCATGGTGTTCTGTATTGCAAAAAGCTTTCCAGGATTGCACTATAAACAACTCTGTTCGGCGGCCCAGGAATAGGTGACAGGGAGAAGCGCCCGATACTACAATGGGTACTTTTTACCCATCCGCTAGCCTGCACCCTGGGTAGAAAAGAAACAAGCAACACATCCATTGCCCCCGGTGCGCCACGAGCACAAAGGAAAAAACGAAAATATTAATTTAATGTCAACATGTTAAACAAAAAAATAATTCTGGCACGATGATCGCAAGGAAAGAAGCAACAACAGGAATTCACCGAGACTAGCCGTAGGAGAAACGATACAATGGAACAATCAACCAGCAAGAAAAAAATCGTGTTAGCTGCCATTCTCACCAGTGGGTTGGCCTTGGCCATTACTCAATCTGCCATAGCCCAGCCAGGTTATAAGGGACACCGGAGTCAACAACCCTGCCTGATGCAAATGGATCCGGTTGCCCAGAAAGCCCGGGAAAAATTTCTCAATGAAACCGTGGAGACCAGAAAACAGTTGGCGGAAAAAAACGCTATTATGCGGGCTTTGATGAATGCCGGCACTCCGGATACGACCCAGGCATCGCAGATAGCCGGCGAACTGTTTGAACTGCGTGAGGCACTGCGCCTCAAGGCTCAGGAAACCGGTTTACCGCTGCCCATGTTGATGATGGGCCAGGGCGGCAAAGGTGCCATGTCCTACGGCCAGAGGCCTCGAAGCGGCCGCATGAACAGATAACCTCCTGTATTCCCATCAACACCATACCAACCATGCCCTCCTGTCGCCCCGGCGGTCCCTCCCTCCTTTGCCGCCGGGGCGTTTTGCTTCAATAACTTCCAGCACTCCGCAACAATGTACACCCTTGGATCCGTGACGGCTGGGTTTCATTTTGGATATATTTGTCTGTAATCAGGTTTCAGGGAAGCGGCATTTATCATCCTGCGCCTTCACCAGCCGCCTTTCGGGGTGCCCGTCCGCACGCCAGCTTCACTGCCCGTAACCGTTCGATAAAGTTAACTTTAACGAACGGCTACGAACAGCAAAGCTGACACACGGATGAGCGCTCACGGATCCAGATACATGTAACTGCTCAGCGGGTACAAATGCATACGAGTCGTACCCAATCCTCGAACAGTTGACAGCATGACATGCTCACATCATGTTTTCCGGATCCACATCAAACCCCATGGTCACCGCCGAGGGACACAACCTGCCTTTTTCCGCCTGCAGGGCTACGCATAGGGCATGCATTGCAGCAGAGTTGCGACTTTTCATCAGCAACTGCCAACGGGTCAGGTCCCTGAGTTTAACCAGCGGCGCCGGTGACGGTCCAAGAATATCCACTGCATCACCTCGACCGGTTGCACGAAGAAATGCCGCAACATCAGCGGCCCCTTTTTGCACCTGATTCTCGTCAACGCCACTGAAGCGGATATTGATGAGCCGGGAAAAAGGTGGATAGAGTAAAGGTGAACGTACCGCAATCTCTTGTTGATAGAACGCGTCATAATTGTGGTCGCGGGACTGCTGAATAGCATAGTGATGGGGTTGATGCGTCTGAATAATCACTCTTCCCGGGTCATCCCCGCGCCCTGCCCGACCGGTCACCTGGGACAGCAGGGAAAAAGTGCGTTCCGCGGCCTTGTAATCGGGCATCCCCAGGCCGGAATCGGCCCAGACAACCCCTACCAGGGTGATATGGGGAAAATGAAGACCTTTGGCGATCATCTGCGTACCGACAAGAATGTCGACCTGCCGTGATCGGACCGCGGCAAGCAGCGCCAGATACTGCTTGCGGTTAGCCGAGGTGTCGCTGTCGAGACGCGCTACCCTGGCCTCGGGAAACAGCTGCCGCACCTCCTCTTCGATCCGTTCGGAGCCAATACCAAGACCTGCCATTTTTATTGCACCACAGCTCGGGCACAAGGCCTGGAGATGCAGGCTGTAGCCACAATAATGACAGAG
>SKJK01000307.1 GCA_007121995.1 Desulfobulbaceae bacterium | reverse complement strand
GACTACATCACCACCCCCGGCTTTCTCAGTGGTCCTGGCGAGCGGGAAAGACTCGGCATGATTGGTAATGGACCCAGTTGTGTGGTCAGCACTATGGGTGTGTATCGTTTCGACGAGGACACCAAGGAAATGTATCTGGCTGAGTATTTCCCCGGCCAGACAGTGGAAAAAATCAAAGCCAACTGCGCCTGGGATCTCAAAGTATCTCCCAATGTCATTGAAACACCTTCACCGACAGAGGAAGAACTGCGCATCATCCGCGAAATTGACCCGACCGGTTTCTATCTCGGTTAAATCAACTCATACCATAGCCTGACCAAGAGGGCGGCGTCCCACGACGTTGCCCTCTTGGTGTTTTAGCTGATAATCTGCAAGACACCCTGTATAAAACCTTCAGGTAAGTATCCCTGCCAATTTCACCTCCCGCAAGATTATTTGCATCGTAGCCACTCTTGTGGTAAAAAAACAATTGATTTTTCTGGTCCGCACTTCCTTGTTTCGGCTCTTTTCCTGAAAAAACGCTACTGCCGCTGTCACGCGCAGAGTCAGGTCCCCTTCCCGCCGGTCACCGTTACCAGTGCCTGAACCGCCGCTCCAGTTCTGCGGACAATTATTATTTTTTGAATATTCAGCTTGCACAAAAAGCAGGACAACAGATGAAGACCACCAATTATCGAGAAATTCCTTATAATTTCACTTCAGCCGACGATCGTTTGATTATCAATCACTTTTTTGGTCCCGCAATCTGGGAGGATCTGGAAGAGTTGCGCAGCCAACGTGTCACCGGTCGTTCGGCTCGCCTGGTGATGCGCTGCATTGGCGATCTCTTTATCCTTCACCGCAACCCCTTTCTGTACCGGGAGCTGATCGATTTTCCCCGGCGGCGCAAGGCTTTCTTCTCTACCATGGACAAAGATCTGGCCATCATCGAAGACACAGCCAGAAAGGTGCGGGTCAATCCGGAACGAAGCGACAAGGTCATCAATCTGGTTCGACTCTGCCGGAAACGGGTCGGTAAGGTGCGCGAAGAAATCAACTCTGTCACAGTTTGGCAGGCAACTCTGAAAAAACGGCTTGGGGCCGTTATCGGAACAGAGAACGTCTGTTTTGATCCCTTCTCCGTTATCAGTCACGCTACCGATGCCACCGATTGGCGCCTGTACCTGCCGGTGGCTGTGCTCCGCCCTTCGCAGGAGGAGCAGATACCGCACCTGCTTAACGTCATAGGAGAATTGGGACTGCATGTCATTCCCAGGGGAGGAGGCACCGGGCTCACCGGCGGTGCCGTGCCGGTGAGCAGTGGTTGCGTGATGATCAACACCGAAAAACTCAACCGTATCCATGGCATAGATTACCAAGAATTTACCGACGATGACGGCAACCACAAACAGATGGCTGTTCTCCACCTCGAAGCCGGGGTCATAACCCAGGATGCCATGACCTATGCCGAGCGACAGGGATTGGTTTTTGCCACTGATCCAACCAGTGCCTGGGCTTCCACCATTGGCGGTAATATCGCTGAAAATGCCGGTGGCAAGACTGCCGTGCTCTGGGGTACGGCTATTGACAATGTGCTGGGATATAGCATTGTCACCCCCGGTGCCGGCAAACTGACTGTCCAGCGGGTCAACCACCCCATGCGCAAGATCCTGCCCCAGGACCGGGTTCTCTTTGACATTTTCGATGCCATGGGTACGCTGGTGCAGCGGATCGAGTTGGGCGGTGAAGAGATTCGCAAAAAAGGTTTGGGGAAGGACATTACCAACAAAGCCCTGGGTGGGCTTCCCGGGATCCAGAAAGAAGGCACCGACGGAGTGATCACCTCGGCGGAATTCATTCTCTATCAAGCCTACCCCAAAAAGCTGACCTGTTGCCTTGAATTTTTCGGCACAGACATGGATGAAGCCAGCAACGTGATCGTCAAGATTTCCGAAACCTTCGGCAACCAGGGTGAGGAGGCCCTGGTAGCCTTGGAACATTTTGACGAAGAGTATATACGAGCGATCAATTATAAGTTCAAGGCAGCACGCAGCGAACCCCCTAAGGCAGTGCTGCTCATCGATATGGTTGCTCACACCACGCCCCAGATTCTCCGGGGCAAGGCCACGCTGCAACATCTGCTCAAATCCTACGCCAACACCGAACTTTTCATAGCCAGTGATGCCGATGAGGCTGAGCGTTTCTGGAGGGATCGCAAACGGCTTGGCGCCATTGCCGCCCGCACCAATGCCTTCAAGCTCAACGAAGACATTGTGCTTCCCCTGCCGGCTCTGGCCGAATTTGCCCGTTTTGTCGATGCTTATAACAGGGAAGAGGATATCTTCAACCAGGAAAGCGTAATCCACGAAACTATGGACTATCTGGTCACCGCCGAACCCATCGAAGATCCGGACTGGCTGGAAGCCAAGATACCCAAGGCCAATGAATTGTGCCAGAACAGCTTGGCAAAACTGGCTGACCGGACCAGGTCGGACCTCCGCAGTGCCATCATTTTGCAGCACCTCGAATCCGATCTACTGGAACTGTTCCGCGGCTACACCCGTATCAGTGCCACTATTCGCCAAATCTTTGAAGAGGTGCGTAAGCGGCGTATTATCATTGCCACCCACATGCACGCCGGCGATGGTAATGTCCATGTCAACATACCGGTTTTTTCCAATGACCGGGCCATGATGCAGCGCGCTGCCCAGACCGCCGACGATGTCATGGCCAAGGCCGTAGCCCTCAACGGTGTGGTCAGCGGTGAACACGGCATCGGCATTACCAAGATGAAATTCCTTGCCCCCCACCTGATCGACGAGTTAAGCGCTTACCGTGAACAGATAGATCCCAAGGGTCTGATGAACCCCAACAAGCTCGATGATCCCGAGATTATCGACAAAGTGTTCACCCCCTCTTTCAATCTTCTTGAGCTGGAGGCCCGGATCCTTCAACATGGATCCCTGGAAACCCTGGCTTCCCGAATCTCCAAGTGCATCCGCTGCGGCAAGTGCAAGGCCGATTGTTGCGTCTTTTTTCCCGGTGGTGATCTTTATTTCCATCCTCGAAACAAGAATCTGGCTATTGGCTCACTCATTGAGGCACTGCTTTATGACATGCAACGATCCCATTATCCCCGCTTTCATCAGTTGCGGCACCTGGGAGAAATTGCCGACCACTGCACCTTGTGCGGCAAATGCCTCAAACCCTGCCCGGTGGACATCGACACGGCCCGGGTTTCCATTCTTGAACGTGAAATCCTCAGTGATCGCGGCTTTAAACAGACCCCCCTGGCCACCCGGTTGTCTCTCTACTACCTGAAAACCCGCAACCGTCTCTTCAACTCCTTGTTCCGTACAACTGTGATGGAATGGGGTGCTGCTTTCCAGCGCCTGGGCACAAAAATCCTCAGCCAGGCTCCGTCGGCGATCACGTCGAAAAACTGGCAACTGATGGCCATGCTCAAATCGCCGATGATGCCACCATCCGACCAACCCCTGCGAGCCAGGTTGCCCCAGTATTCCCTGAGCGAGGCTTTGCTCTTCAACCCACTGGAGCCCAGAGGCAAGACGGTGTTCTATTTTCCAGGTTGCGGCTCGGAACGACTGTATGCCGACATTGCCGCCGCTTCCCTGTACATTCTGCTCAAAACCGGAGTGCGGGTGGTGTTGCCACCGCCCAACCTCTGCTGCGGATTTCCGGCCAGAGCCAATGCCAAAACCACCATGCACAATGACCTCATCCTGCGAGATACCATCATCCTCAGTCAGATCAGGGAGATGCTCGGCTATATTAATTTTGATAGCGTAGTGGTCAGTTGCGGAACCTGCAGAGAAGCTCTGCAGGGGTTGGCTGCGGAAGAAATTTTCGGATGCGAACTATCCGATATTTCCTCTTTTGTGCTTGAACACGCCCCGGAATTATTCCAGCAGGACAAAAAGCGACAGGTTCTGTATCATGCTCCCTGTCACGATTCACTACGGGATGAAGGCCCTTTGATGGTGCGACGAATTGCCGGTGAGGTCATCCCGGTCGATGCCTGTTGCTCTGAGGCTGGAACCCTGGCCCTATCGCGCCCGGATATTACCGGCGCGATGCTGGCACGCAAACGTCAGGGGGTACAGACAGCGCACAGATCTCACCCGGCAGCGCAGGTCATCGCCACCAACTGCCCATCCTGTCTTTCCGGCCTGGGAAGAAACCGCGACCTAGGGGTCGTGCCACAACATCTGGCTGTGCTGCTGGCGGAATCGCTGGCTGAGCAACCATGGCAGCAGGAATTTGACAGTTTAGTCAAGGCCGCCGAGGTCATTACCTTTTAAAGAGATCAGGGAATGCAGCGGCGTACTTTGATTCGGTTGACTTTTTATGAGAATACAGGAAAACTGGCGGATATGTATTTCCTGGGTGGCGACAACTTTTCCATGCACCCATTGCGAAAATCCAGGCGTTCT
>SKJK01000357.1 GCA_007121995.1 Desulfobulbaceae bacterium | reverse complement strand
AATTCGTTAACCTGATGCTCGGAAAAAATCTGTGGATACAGATCAGGCAACTGCAGCATGACGGTTTGAGTCTTGGAGACGATCGCCGGCAGTTCCCGGGCAAATTGACTGAGCTGACCCGCCAGCAGAGGCAGGAGCAGTAGAGTCATGGCTACGAACATCGACAGAAAACAACTGAAAACAATGATGACCGCCACCGAACGGGGTACCCGGTATTGGATCAGGGCACGGATACCGCCTTCAAGCAGGTACGCTATGATGATACTGGCGATTAATGGTGCCAGTAGACGACTGGCGAGTATAACGAAGAGCAGCCCGAAGGACAGGACCAACGCCAGAATAACAACCTGGGGATTGGAAAAATGTCGCTCGAACCAATCGCGTACATATCGAATCATACTGTCTCCCTATAGATGGCACCGCGAGGGAAAATAGGCACGTCGAGGTAAAGATTTAACGCTCAGATTACCATAGACTTTCAGCCAAAAGCAACCTTTTCAATACGGTCAGGCCTGTGTCGCCCACCCCCAAAAAACCTCCCTGTTTCTGCATAAAAGATCTTTATCGGCAATGAATAAATATTTGACAGCCAACCAGTTAGGCGATATCTCGTGTCCATGCACCCCGGTCGTCAACCTAACCGTTTGCCAGGCCAGGCAGCCTTTTGTGGCCACTCGGTGAACGTTAACTCGTCAACCGCACCCTGACCAGGTGATGACTGGCCCTATACCTGTGTCTGTCTTCCGTTGCCAACGACTGACTCTTTACTTGCGCCCAACGGATGGTTATTTTTTTTAGATCTATATGCCTAAACGCAGTAACACCAGTCCGTAACCTGTCAGCAAGGAGAAGAACTATGGCTGATTCCGCCCAAGCTCCCCCCATCCGCCCTGAAACAGGACTGGCGGATGTCACCGCCTGTAACTCCTCCATCTGCCTGGTGGATGGCGAGAACTGCCGCCTGCTCTATCGCGGTTACGACATTGTCGATCTCGCTGAACATTCCACCTTTGAGGAAGTTGCCTACCTGCTCTGGTACGGCCGCCTTCCTGGATTTGTCGAATTTCAGGCCTTTCTCGACGGCTTTACCGGTTGCATGAAGCTGCCGGTGGAAACTGTGATGATCCTGCGAATGTTTCCCAATGCCGCCACCCCCATGGAAGTGCTGCGCACAGCGGTTTCATCCATGGGCCACTGGGATCCCGACAGCGGCAACACCCGGCTAGACGCTTGTCTGCGTAAGGCTCAACGTCTCACCGAACGCATTCCACTCATCATTGCCTCCCACCAACGCCTTCGTGATGGCATGGAACCTCTCGAACCGCTCTCCAACTACGGCATTGCCTTCAATTTTCTCTATACCCTGCAGGGCAAGGAGCCGGACCCGATCATGGTCAAGGCCATGGACACCGCCCTTATCCTCCACGCCGATCATGAACTCAACGCCTCGACCTTTGCCGCCCGAGTGACAGCGGCCACCATGACCGACATCTATTCAGCCGTGACCAGTGCCATCGCCGCCTTAAAAGGACCACTGCACGGTGGGGCCAATGCCGAGGTCATGAAGATGCTCGATGAAATCGACACTCCGGAAAAAGCTGCCGACTGGATCCTGCCCCGGTTGCGAAGAAAAGAAAAAATTCCCGGTTTTGGTCACCGGGTCTATCGTTGTGAAGATCCGCGTGCCACTGTCCTGCGTAAAGAGGTAGAGAAATTAACGGTTCTCACCGGCGAGATGCGCTACTACGAAATCGCCCAGGCTGTGGAGCAGGTCATGCTGGCCCATTCCAAGGTATTCCCCAATGTCGATTTTTACTCCGCACCCCTCTACCATGCCATGGGCATTCCAATAGAACTGTTCACCCCGATTTTCGCCAGCAGTCGCACTGTCGGCTGGACCGCGCATATCTTCGAGCAGTGGAAAAATAACCGCTTGATCAGGCCCACCGCCCAGTATACCGGCCCATCTTTACAGCCTTATATTGACATCGGCTCCCGCTCTTGACCAACCCCTAACCGGCCTCCTGGAGCTCAGCGCCCCAACAGGACACCTCCTTTTGGTCGGGAAAATCGGTGAAGACACCGGTTACCCCCCAGTTCAGCAACCTGCGCCGACGGACCGGGTCGTTGACGGTGAAGACGTTGACTGCCATTCCCGCTGCCCGCAGGGTGTACACCAACGCCTGATCAGTGATGATATCTTCAGGATGATAGGCGCAAACGCCCAGTGAGCGTAGGTAGGGGACAAGATCCCTGGGATGAAAATGCTGCTGTAGTGCGGCGGTGGCGATCTCCGGCGCATGGTGCTGGCAGACACGCAGGTAGTCGTGGTTAAAGGAGGACAGGACCACCATACCGCTCATCCCGGCTGCACGGACCAGGCGGGTCACCTCGTCCACAACCTGAGAGTTCAATCGGGTTGCTCCCATCTCTTTGATTTCAATATTAAGTGGCATGCAGTGTACCGCGGCCCAAGCCAGCACCTCTTGCAGGGTGGGAATACGCTGCGGCAGCAGGGTAACGAGACGGTCCCGATGAGCCTTACTGCGCCCCAGAGTGCCAAAGGGATCGGTCTCGACAAACCAGGATCCCGCATCGAGACAGCGTAACTGATCAGACCGCCATTTATCAAGATCCAGGCTGGTCTTTCCCAGGCCTCGGGCCATCATGGCAGCATTACTGGTGCGGGTGAGACTGCGGTCATGAAAGACCATTACCGTGCCGTCCCGGCAGAGGCGCACATCCAACTCAATCATGCGACAACGGCCAAGGCAGGCAGTAAAGGCGCTGAAGGTATTTTCCGGATACCAGGCCCGATAGCCCCGATGGGCAATGATCAGTGGCTGCGATGCAAAACGAGCAAAGAACCGATTGTTCCGAGGAGAATCAGCAATGATTGCGGTGGTCACAGAGAGCTGCCAAACGACAAAGCCATATCCCTCCGAGTTCCCTCGACGGCAATTGTCTCACGCTTGCACCGTTACGATGCGATCAATGATCCAACGGGCCGCCTCTTCCAGGTCGGCAGCTACATAATCGGGCTGGACCGACTGTTCCGGACCGATGTAGCAGGCATCCCCCCGGCCATACCCGGTGAGTACAAGAACAGTGGTGGCACCGACAGCAGCGCCGCAGCGCAGATCGGACCAACGGTCTCCCACCATAAACGAAGAGGAGGGGTCCAATCCCAGATCCACTGCCGCCTGTTCGATCAGGCCGGTATTCGGCTTGCGGCAGTTGCAACGCCGCCGATAGTGCTCTTCCTTGGCCTCGGGGTGATGAGGACAAACATATATACCGTCGATGTGGGCTCCTTCGAGGGCCAGAAGGCGAAGCATTTTCTGATGTACTTCGTCCAGCAGGGAGGCCGGAAAATAACCACGGGCCAGACCGGACTGATTGGTCACCACCACCACCGGCAAACCGTAGTCGTTGAGGGCGCGAATAGCCCGCCCGACTCCCGGCAGAAGATGAAAGCGCGAAATATGGTTGATATAGCCCATCTGCTCATTGATGGTGCCATCCCGATCAAGGAAAACCCCCGCGTGCCCAGGTCCGGCATTGCTGCGCAACGTATAGTCCCCATGTGGTTCCATTTATTTCTCCTGCAAGGCCTGGGTCACGGCTGCATAAACTTCCGCGGCGGTGATCATTTGCATGCACTGGAGATGTTTTTCCGGACAGTCTGTTTTTTTGCAGGGACTGCAGGACAACGGTTTACGGATGACGATGGCGTTGTCGGAAAAAGGACCGGTGGCGATATGATCAGTGGAGCCGAAAACAGCAATGAGTGGGGTGTGCAGAGCAGCGGCCACATGCATCAGGCCGGAATCGTTGCTGACAAACACATCGCACTCACCAATCAACGCCATGGCTTCGATCAGGCTGGTGGCCCCGGTGCAGTCAATCAGACGGTCAGCCACCTTGCCCGCGCGATCCATGATCGCCGCAGCCGTGACACTGTCGGCCGCACTGCCGAAAATAAGTATCCTGGCCTCGGAGTCACGTCCGATCAATTCAGCCAATTGCGCGAATTTCTCAGCCGGCCAACGCTTGGCCGGTCCAAAAGCGGCTCCGGGATTAAAACCGATCAGTGGTGCTCTGCGTGCAACCGGGCCGATGCGTTGTGCAAGCATTTCGTGGGCAGCCTCAATCTGGAAACCGGGGATGTACAGCTCCAAAACGGTCGGCGCAAGCTTCAATCCCAAGCCCAGCAGCATACGCTGATAATAATGCACCTGATGTCTGCCAATCAGTTCTTGTTCCCGGGGGACCCCATGGGTCAGTAGAAGGCCCCGGGCATCAGTGGTGTAGCCAGCCCGCACTGGAATACCGGCGACCTTGGCTATCAACGCCGCCTCAAATGCGTTCTGGAGCAGAAACGCGCAATCGAAGTGCTCCTCCCGGAGTTCGGTGGCAAGCCGTAACATCCCCTTGGGGCCGCGGTGCACCCCTTTTT
>SKJK01000184.1 GCA_007121995.1 Desulfobulbaceae bacterium | reverse complement strand
CCCTGGTGCTTTTAACCCTTATGTTCACCGGCCCTTTTTCAGAGAGAATTGCCGAAGTTAAACCCAGCTTCCCGGTCAAAAAGTTGCTTAGAATATCTAAAGAGTTTTCGCCATTGGGGTAAATGTGCAGGATGTTTTCTCCCACCGAGGAGAGGGCCATCAGCCGTTCCTCAATGTGATCCCGCATACGCCTGATGGTTTTTCCGGTCATTTTCCGGCTGAGAAAACTGGAAAGGGCGCCAACGTTTTTCGAGATTGACATCTCGTTGTCATTGAGGACCACTACCAGATCTCGTCCCAGGTCACCGGCATGATTCAGTCCTTCAAAAGCCATGCCCGCGGTCATGGAACCATCACCGATGATGGCGATAACCTTGCCGGTGTCCGCGCGGATATTTTTGGCCGCCGACATGCCGAGGCCATAGGAGATGGAAGTGGAACTGTGGCCAGCTTCCACTGGGTCGTATTCACTCTCAGTCCGCTTGGGAAAACCACTCAGGCCCTTGTATCGGCGCAGAGTGGCAAAGCGACCTTTGCGGCCGGTGAGAAGTTTGTGGGCATAGGTCTGGTGACCAACATCCCAGACCAGTTTATCTCGGGGAGTGTCAAAGACATAATGCAGAGCCAGGGTCAATTCGACAACACCGAGACTGGGGGCCAGATGACCGCCGGTTTCGGCTACTGTGGCGATGATGGTTTCGCGGAGTTCCCGGGCGAGACCCTCCAGTTCCTGCAGGCTGAGACCACGCAGATCGTGCGGGGAATCAATGAGATCCAGCAGATTGACCTGCTGTTCTGTCTGGGATTCGGCAATGAGCATAGTTATTTGGTCCGGTCCACGATATAATTGGCAAGCGCCTTGAGCGGGTCTGCCTGTCGGTCGAATGGAGAGAGCGCTACAATTGCGGCCTGGACAGCTTCCCTGGCCATGGTCCGCGATGTGCCTCTGCCAAAAAGAGAAGGATAAGTGCTTTTCCCTGTTTTCATATCGCTGCCCGCTGGCTTGCCCAGCTCCTCGGTAGTGGCTTCGATGTCGAGAAGATCATCGACAATCTGGAAGGCCAGGCCGATATGACCGCCATAGGTCTGCAAGGCCGCTTCCTGCTCCGGACCAGCCCCGGCAACTATGGCGCCACTGACCACTGAAGCAGTGATCAACGCACCGGTCTTGCTGCGGTGGATGGTACGCAGTGTCTCGTAACCGATCTGTTTTTCTTCATACAATATATCCAGGGACTGTCCACCGACCATACCCAAGGGGCCGGCGGCCCGGGCTACGAGGTTGATGATGCGGATACGGTCCGCATCAGGGATGCCACTGGTCGCCTGGCCGCTGAAAAGGTCAAAAGCATAGGTGAGTAGTCCGTCACCAGCGAGAATGGCGGCAGCTTCACCGAAAATTGTGTGATTCGTCGGTTTGCCGCGGCGGAGATCATCGTCGTCCATGGCTGGTAGATCATCATGGATGAGGGAGTAGGTATGGATGCATTCCAGGGCGCAGGCCACAGGCAGAGTTTTTTGTCGGGTCGCCTCGCTCGGGTTCACCGCTTCAGCGGCGGCCAGGCAGAGAATAGGACGGACCCGTTTGCCACCGACGAAAAGACTGTACCGCATTGATGCGATATGATTCTGGAAAAGTCCGGCAGCATCGGGCATGAGACTGGCGAGGTGCTCATCGACCCGCTGCTGCTGTTCTTTGAGGTAGGTTTTAATTTCCACCATTTTCCTCTGTAAAGGGCACGGCAGCCAATTGGCCGTCCTTGTTCAGCAGCAGTTCAACCCGACCTTTGGCCTCTTCGAGCCTGCTGCCGCAGAACTGCACCAAGGCAATGCCTTCATTGAACTTGTCGAGGCTTTTTTCCAGGCTCAGATCTCCGGCCTCAAGTTCCTCTGTTATCTGTTCGAGTTTGGCCAGGGCGTTTTCAAAAGTTTTTTTTGCCATGAGGACTGGGTCACATTGGGATTTGTCAAAAAACAGTTGCAAGAAAAACAAAGGTAATTTTTCATTGTAAACATTCTTCCCTCTTGTTTCAATAGCTCTTTCATGATGAGAGTTTATATCGAACAATTCATTACCTGGCTTGCCGTGGAAAAAGGGTACTCGCCCCATACGGTTCTTGGATATCGGCGTGATCTGGTTGAGTTTCAGCGTTTCAGTTCGACCTTTACTGATGATCCCCGGGCCATTACTGCTCAACAGGTACAGGCTTTTGTTGGCTCACTCTACGCAGGGAACGCCAGCGCTTCCGTGGCACGCAAGCTTTCGTCTCTGCGTAGTTTTTATAAATACCTGCAACGGGAGGACGTGGTGGAGGCCGATCCGGTCAGCGGTCTTGCCGGCCCGAAGCTCAACCGCCACATTCCCGTTTTTCTTACTGTGGACGAAGTCTTTGCCCTGCTTGAGGCGCCAATGACCAAAGATCGATATTACCGTCGAGACCGGGCAATCATGGAGCTGATGTATTCCACCGGGATGCGTGTTTCCGAGTTGGTGGGAGGTAATATAGAGGATTTCGATTTTACGACGGAGATGGTCCGGGTCCGGGGTAAAGGGAACAAGGAACGCTTGATCCCCTTTGGACGGGCGGCAACCGAAGCATTGCGATTGTATCTGCCAGAGCGAGATGGTTTAATCGTCGCCCGTATGGCCAGGGGGCAAGAGGCTGAGCGCAAGGCCCTGTTTCTCAATGGCCGGGGAACGCGGTTGACCGCACGGAGCGTGGAACGAACCATCCAGATGTATGGTCAGCGCGCCGGAATCGCCACAACGGTGACACCACACGGCCTGCGTCATTCTTTTGCCACCCACCTCCTGGAGATGGGTGCAGATCTTCGTATGGTGCAGGAACTGCTCGGGCATGTCAGTCTGTCAACAACGCAGAAATATACCCATGTCAATATCGACCATCTCACCAGGGTGTATGATCAGGCGCACCCCCAGGCCAGCAGAGGCAAGGAGCCGGAATAGAGGACGACAGGATACAGATTGACTCCTTTTCTAAGAGTGTTTACAACTTATCACTATATTGTTTTTTTTTATCAACAACCAACCAATAAAAAAAATGAACCAACCAGAAAGACGTTCCACCACGATCATCGCCATTCGGCACAAAGGAGAGGTCGTTGTTGCCGGTGACGGTCAGGTCACTCTCGGTCAGACCATTATCAAGCACCAGGCGAAAAAGGTTCGCCGCCTGTATCACGATCAGGTCATTACCGGTTTTGCCGGAGCAACCGCTGATGCCTTCACGTTGTATGACCGTCTGGAGCAGAAGCTTGAGCAGTACAACGGCAATCTGATGCGGGCCGCGGTCGAATTGGCCAAGGATTGGCGGATGGATAAAATGCTGCGGCGTCTCGAGGCCATGCTGATTGCTGTGGACGCAACCCATTCGCTGCTGCTTTCCGGCAACGGCGACGTTATTGAAGGGGATGACGGAATCCTGGCCATAGGATCCGGCGGCCCTTATGCTCAAGCCGCTGCCAAGGCCCTGATCGCCCATTCCGACCTTGATGCCGCTGCCATTGCCACGGTAGCCTTGGAAATTGCCGGTTCATTGTGCGTTTATACCAATACTAACATTGTTGTCGAAAAAATATGAAAGGAATGCAGGAACTCAATTCCCTCACACCAGGGGAAACCGTTGCCGAGCTTGATCGATACATTATTGGTCAGGCAGAGGCCAAGCGTTCGGTGGCCATCGCTCTGCGTAATCGCTGGCGACGACAACAGGTCGAACCGCCCCTTCGAGAGGAAATCGCACCGAAAAACATTATCATGATCGGCCCGACCGGAGTCGGCAAAACCGAGATCGCTCGGCGTCTTGCCCACCTGGCCCAGAGCCCTTTTCTCAAGGTTGAGGCTTCAAAGTTCACCGAGGTCGGGTATGTCGGTCGAGATGTTGAATCCATGGTCCGTGACCTGACCCAACTTGCCGTCAATATGGTGACCCGGGAAGAAGAGGAAGGCGTGCAGGGGAAGGCAGCGGAAATGGCAGAAGAACGTCTGCTCGACCTCCTTTTGCCGCGGCCTCCAGGGCAGAGTCCAGGCCGGTCAGCTTCATCCCGGTCCGATGTGATCTCCCTGGGGTATGAAGGTGCCTCGACCGGACAGGACGATCTCAAGGGTCAAGCCACCAGGGAACGGTTTCGTGACATGCTGCATCGCGGTGAGCTTGATGACCGGGTGGTGGAACTGGCGGTGTCGTCCTCCGGTGGTGCTCCAATGGTGGAGGTGTTTTCCGCCTCCGGTATGGAAGAGATGCAGAGTTCATTGCAGGATGCCTTTTCCAAATTTTTTCCCAAAAAAAAGCAGTCGAAAAAGATGAAAGTCCCTCAAGCTTTTGAATTTCTTAAAAAAGAAGAGGCCGAGCGGCTGGTGGACTCCGAGAGCGTCACCGAAAAGGCCATTCGCCGTACCGAGCAGTCCGGCATTATCTTTCTTGACGAGATCGATAAGATAGCTTCTCGTGG
>SKJK01000062.1 GCA_007121995.1 Desulfobulbaceae bacterium | reverse complement strand
TTTCTTCTTTTTATCAACTGAGAAGATGAAAGAATGTACCTGACGGGGTTCGGGTTTCCTGTTTTTTGTTGCAAATGGAGGAGGAAGAGACATGTGGATCACACTCACGCTAGGTGTTGCTGTTGCGGTGTTATTGGTTTGTGAAAAATGGATCGGCAGTTGCCCCGCGATGTATGCCGATAATCCTGTCCATAGGGATCTCTGTTCTTCACACCAGATTTCCTTTGTAGAGACAACCTTTCGGATAATCCCGATTTTTCTCGGTGGGATAGGCCTGCCGCTGACCCTTGCCTTTCCATGGTTGGGATTGAGTTGTCTGCTGATTGCCGGTGGGCTGTTTTTCGCTGGACAAAGAGTTTGCTCGCAGGGTGCTTAAACAAAGACAACTTTCTCTTGATAATTTTTTTCTGCAAGTGGTGATCTACCTGACATATTAAATTGGAGAATTAAAAATGAAGGTGTTGTTGAACCCCCTATTAATCCTGTTGGTTGTTATGCTGCCTGTTTTTAGCCAGGCATCAGAAAAAATGACCATCGCCGCCGCCTCTGATTTGCGTTTTGCCCTGAATGATATTGTGGCCTTGTACAAGGAGAGGAATCCGGCACTGGAGATAGAGGTTATTTATGGTTCTTCGGGGAAGATGACGACGCAGATACTCAATGGCGCCCCTTTTGATGTCTTCTTTTCAGCGGACATCGGCTTTCCCGAAAAATTGTATGCCGAAGGTTTTGCCGTGACCGAACCGGAAGTGTATGCCGTCGGCAGAATTGTCATTTGGAGCAGGAACATGGATGCGTCAAAACTCAACCTCCAGGACTTGACCGATCCCGCCATACGTCGCATCGCCATTGCTCAACCATCTCATGCGCCCTATGGATTGCGGGCCCAGGAGGCTCTTATGGCAACGGGTATCTGGGAGGAAGTGGAACCCAAGCTGGTTTTTGGAGAAAATATTGCCCATACAGCCCAGATGGCGGAATCAGGGGCTGCCGATGTCGGCATCATTGCTCTGTCCCTGGCTTTGTTTCCCGATCTCGCCAGACATGGATACTCGCTGGTTGATGATGCCCTGCACAATCCCCTTACCCAGGGATATGTGGTCACCAGTCGTGGCAAGGATAATCAGGCCGCTCACGCCTTTGCCAGATACATGGCCGGCGATGAGGCTCATGCAATCATGATACGATATGGTTTTATCATGCCGGGTATGTGAACCCCTGCAAGGAGTTGACCAGCCATGATTGCATTGACTTCCGTCGACTGGATAGCGATTCAGTTAACCTTGAAGTTGTGCCTGTATACCACGCTTATTTTATTGGTGATTGCAACACCATTGGCCTGGTGGCTTTCCAGCGGACGTTCGGCTTTGCGGACGGGAGTCCAGGCTGTGGTCGCTCTGCCGCTGGTTCTGCCCCCGACGGTTCTGGGGTTTTATCTGCTGATCATGCTTGGGCCGCGCGGTTTTGTCGGTGGCACCTTGGAGTCGATCGGCTTGCCGCACCTGGCCTTCAGTTTCAAGGGCATATTGATCGGTTCGGTACTGTATTCCATGCCCTTTGCGGTGCAACCGCTGCTGGAAGCATTCAACACCTTTGGACGGCGACCGGTGGAGGTTGCCGCTTCCCTGGGAGCCGGTGCGGTGGACCGCTTTCTGACGGTGATCCTGCCCTTGACCCGGGGCGGGTTTGTAGTGGCTGTGACCCTCAGTTTCGCCCACACTTTGGGAGAATTCGGTGTGATCCTGATGCTGGGGGGAAGTATCCCCGGCCAGACAAAAGTGCTGTCCGTGCTCATTTATGATCATACTGAGGCCATGAATTATGCCGCGGCGCACCAGTTATCCCTGCTGCTGCTGGTTTTTGCCTTTTTGGTTTTGTTTGTGGTCTATTCTATCAATCGACGTTTCGAAACGGTGCGCTTATGAGTTTGCAGGTGAAAGCCCGCCTGGAGCGGAACGGCTTTACTCTGGATGTGGATACCACCCTGTTAATGACAGGGGTGACAGCTCTGTTCGGACGTTCCGGTTGTGGCAAGACCTCCTTGCTGCGGGTGATTTCCGGCCTGGACCGGGTGCCCGGGGCGGTGGTGCGATTTATGGATCAGGTCTGGCAGGACGGGCACCAGTTTGTGCCGCTGCACCGGGGGCGGGTGGGCTTCGTCTTTCAGGAGCACAGTTTGTTGCCACACCTCTCGGTGCGTGCAAATATGGAATATGGGTATCGTAGAACACCAGCGAATCTACGTCGTCATCAACTGCTGGAAGTATCGACTATACTTGGTATCGGCGAGTTGCTGGACCGTCCGGTGGATCAGCTCTCCGGTGGTCAACGACAACGGGTCTCCCTTGGGCGCACACTGCTCGCCAGTCCCCAGTTACTGCTTCTGGATGAACCTCTGGCCGCCCTGGACACCCAGACCAAGCGGGAGATCATGCCTTTTCTTTCCCGTCTGGCCCGTCAGGCAGGGGTCCCCATCATTTTAATCACCCACGCCCCGGATGAGGTGGAGCGGTTGGCGGACAGGGTGGCCTTCATGCATGAAGGAAGGATCGCAAAGGTTGAGGATCTGCGGGATGCTGTTGCCCGCAAGGACTCGCCGTTGTTCGACGATGAAGGACCGTTCGCTGTGCTCATTGGTCATGTAACTCACTCGGATGAACGCGGGTTGTGTCGATTTACCATGTCCCAGGGAACGGCCATGTGGCTGCCGTATCGAGATGGTTTGGAAGATTCTGAGCAACGTCTGCGTATTTCTGCCCGGGATGTGACCTTGGCGAGGAAAGAACTTGATGAGGTGAGTGTTCTCAATCAGTTGCCGGTGGTTATTCAGGAAATATTTCCAGAGGCGGGTGGGGAGTGTACCGTTACCTGCACACTGTGTGATGGTCAGGTGCTCATGGCGCAAGTGCCCTCATGGTCGGTTGAGCAGTTGCGGTTGCAACCTGGATTGCCCGTTTATGCGATGATTAAATCTCTCGCTGTAGAAGCATAATGCACAACAGTTGTGTAGGAATGGGAGCTGATTTACGTTGTATATTTTCGATAAAAGGCTTCGACAATTCGCCACAGATCCGGGGTCAGAAGACGCTGCACCTGAGCGGTGATGGCATCGGGGACCCCGCCGTAGAGGGCTTCGGCTATACCGCCGGCAATGCAGGCAAGGGTGTCGCTGTCGCCTCCCAGGGAGACGGCGTTGCGCACCGCATCCTCGTAGGAGATGGACCCGAGAACAGCGATGATCGCTTCCGGAACAGTTCCCTGGCAGGAGACATCAAAGGAGTATGTGGGGCGAATCTCATCGAGGTTACGGTCTAAATCGTAAGCAAAGCTTGCCATCAGCCGCGATTTAAGCCGGCCTTGGTCACGTTCCGTTCGCGCCAGGAAAATAGCCAAGGCCGTGGCCTGGGCTCCTTTGATACTCTCCGGGTGATTGTGGGTGATCGATGCGGTTGCCTCGGCCTGTCGCAACACTTCATCTTCGCTGGCAAAGGCAAAACCCACCGGACTGACCCGCATGGCAGCGCCGTTGCCCCAACTGTTGTATGGCCGGGGATCAGGGGAGAACAGCCAGTTGATGAACATCCCGCCGTAGCCCGCATTGGGGTGACGACGGCCGATTTTTCGTACGCTCTCCAGGTAGGGACGTTGTGAAAGGATCGCTTCGGCAATGGCGACTGTCAGCACGGTATCGTCAGTGAAACGGCAGCGTGGATGAAAAAGTGGAAAGTCCTTGGTTTTGATGGGGGCATGTTCATACACTGAGCCGATGATGTCTCCGGCGATAGCACCGATCATATTTCATCTCCTTGCATAGATGGTATGGTCTGTACAGCTCCTCCGGCTTGATTGCATTCGAGGGGGGCAGTATCCCCGGTACGAGTTTTCAGTAAACAGATGGAATCAACAGCACCGGGGCCACGGAGGTGCGGGCCACATTGAGGCTGACGCTCCCCAGAATTATTTCGCCGAAAAACCCGCGTCCCTGGGTTCCCATAACCACCAGATGGATATTGTTTTCCCGGGCCAGTCGTGTGATTTCCACGTAGGGTTCGCCGTAACAGATTTCGATGTCGATCTCCGGGGCACCTCTCAAAAGCAGGGTTTTTCGTAGATTATCAAGACGACTGCGATCAAGGGGAATGATTTCTGCTGAGCGTTTTTTGAGGTGTTGCTTCTCGTCGCTCTGGTCCTGGACGTGAACAAGGGTCACCTTGCCAACACCGCAGGCCGCCATCTGTTCTACATGAAGGAAGGCGTTATAGGCCATTTCTGAAAAATCAGTAGCAAGCAATACGTGTTTGCTGAAGTCACAGTGGCTCGGTAGGAAACAGATATCCGGGGCATAGGGAGTCCTGGTGACCGGCATGACCAGGACCGGTTTTTGCGAAGTGTTGATGATGCCATACGCGACGCCGCCCAGCAGTCGCTCCCTGGTCACGGATTGGCCCTGCGCTCCGACCACGATCAGATCATACTGTTCCTCGACCACG
>SKJK01000013.1 GCA_007121995.1 Desulfobulbaceae bacterium | reverse complement strand
TCAGGCGGCATTGATTCGGCTCTTACAGCGGTGATCGCCTGTCAAGCCTTGGGACCGGACAATGTTCTTTGTGTCGCCATGCCCTCACCCTATACATCGCAGCAGTCTGTAGACGACGCAACCATGTTGGCTAAGAATCTGCGGTGTGGTTTTGAGGTTCTTCCCATTGCTCAAGCCATGACTGTGTATCACGAGATTTTGGCGCATCTGTTTGTTGGCTATACTGAAAATACCACCGAACAGAATATTCAGGCCCGAATCCGAGGAAACCTGCTCATGGCATTGGCCAATAAATTTAATTGTTTGCTTTTATCAACCGGTAACAAGTCGGAAATGGCAGTAGGGTACTGCACCCTGTATGGTGACATGTGTGGCGGCCTGGCTGTCCTTGCCGATGTCCCCAAAACAATGGTGTATGCACTGGCCCACCAGATCAATCGGGAGGGTGAGGTGATTCCAGAGAGTATCATCACACGGCCACCGACAGCCGAGTTAAAGCCTGATCAATTCGACCAGGATGACCTCCCTTCTTATCAGATCCTTGACGCTGTTTTAAAGGCCTACCTGGAAGATTTGAAAAGTGCTTCTCAAATAGCTGCCCAAGGGTTTGATATCCAGGTTGTGCGGGATATTATCAGGCGAATCCGGCTCAATGAGTACAAACGTAAGCAAGCACCCCTTGGTATCAAAGTGACCAGCAAGGCCTTTGGGCCCGGCCGTCGGTATCCACTGGCACAGGGGTTTGTCGAATAATGGCAATCCTGCCTTCCCGGATAGTTACGTGACGGTCTTTTTATATTTTTTTCGATTGTTTTTGCATTGCCCGGAACAACCTTTTTTCTCGCCTGAAAATGAGCGGAAAGTCCAATGAGTCAGTTATTTCGCGGTCGTATTGCTGCTGTCATTTTCCTGCCCGTTATTCTGGCCATGATTGGATATCTGGTGGTTCGTGAGGGGAGCACAGAACGTCCCGAGCAGTTGTCCATCACCACTGCCGGTATGGTGGAGATGTGTATCAGTTGTCATACCACCGAGGTGTTGGATGGCGCCCATGATCGGTTGGTCATCGGTTGTTCTCCCTGTCACCTTGGTGATCCCCTGGCCATTGATAAAGACAAAGCCCACGCGGGCATGGTGCTTAATCCCGGTGATCTGCGCGTTGTCCACCGAACCTGCGGGGTGACGGGATGTCATCCCGAGGATACCGACAAGGTGAAGAAATCCTTGATGGCCACCAACCGCGGCATCCTGGCCACTCTCCTGTATTATTGGGGTGAGCGTGACACCCAGGATGCGGACATCTCTGTGGAGCAGTTGCTCGAAACCGGGGAAACTTCCCTGGCCATCGATTATTATCGCAAACTCTGCGCCACCTGTCACCTCTGGAAACAGAAGGACGATCTTCCCGGCGCACCGGCTTTTTTCAATGAAAAAGGCGGGGGCTGTTCTGCCTGTCATTATGTGTTGCCGGAGGGGACGCCCCAGAACACGGTAACCACGGAGGTACCCGATGACATCTGGGATGCCGATGGTGTTGACAAGCCACATCCACTGGTAATCAAACAGGTTCCGGATGACAACTGTATTCGTTGTCATAACCGGTCCGGACGTCTTGGCCTGTCATACACCGGTTTGTATGAGGCTGAAGGGTATGGAACCCCTTATGAGCAGGGTGAGCATTCCTCGCAGCGACTGGTTGGTGATCGCTATTATCTGCGGTTGCCCGAGGACATCCATCACAAGAAAGGGATGTCCTGTATTGATTGTCATACCCGGGATGAAGTCATGGGGGATGGTGAGTATTATGCCCACTATGAAGAAGCGATGGAGATCACCTGCCAGAGCTGTCATGACGAGCAGCCTGGATTGACGCGTAAGGAGAACCAGTTGACCAATGTTTTTGCCAGGGACGGAGTATTCATGCTCCGCGGCAAAAATGATGAAAAAGAGCGGCTCCTGCGCGCTCCCCACGAGCAGGCCTGCCGATATCCCGGCCACGAGCGGGTGAGCTGTGTAGCCTGTCATTCCACTTGGGTGCCGCAGTGTTACGGCTGTCATGTCAAACGGGACAACCGGGAAACCCACCTGGATAAGCTGACCCTTGAAGAAACACCTGGCTGGTGGGAAGAGGGGCGGTCCTACATTCGCTATGAAAAACCCATGCTCGGAATCTGGGGTGATAAAGTTGTGGTGATGACCCCGGGTTGTCAGGATCTGGTCACCCTGATAGATGAAGAGGGAAATGTCACAGGTGGTTTCAACCGATTCACCATGGCGGCTATCAGCCCGCATACCACTCAGGCGCAAGGCAGGACCTGCAAGGATTGTCACGCGTCACCGAAAACCGTTGGACTTGGCGAAGGGACGGTGGTGAAAAAAGATGGGGACTGGCAATTTTTTCCGGTAGAACGCGGTGTTTTGACTGATGTTGGGCAAACACCCGGATTTGATAATTACGTCACCATCGATGGAGAACCGCTCCAGTATGGATCGCGTCAGGATGTGCGCCCTTTTAATGGTGAGGAATTGCGGAGAATATTGCGTGTCGGCCTGTGCCTTGATTGTCATGTCACTCTGGACGATCCAGTGTACCAAGAGTATGACCGGGAGGAACCCTGTCCGGTCTTCAAAGAACCCTGAGCTGATTGTGCCAGGGGCAAATTACTCTTCCCCCCCTGTTTTTTATACTTGTTATAATCCTCCAAAAGCGTTACAGCGCACTGTTTTATCAATCGGAGAGATATTCAAGGAAGGAGCAAAGTGATGTCGATTGGAAAAATTGTGTTGGCGGATCGGGTCATACAGATTCCCCCGTCGCCGACCCTTGCTGTCAATGCCAAGGCCAAGGCTCTGCGGGCAGCGGGAGCAGATATCCTCAATTTCAGTGTCGGTGAACCCGACCTGCCGACTCCGGCCCATGTCTGTGGCGCGGGGAAACAGGCCATCGACGATGGGCACACCCGCTACACACCGGCAGCTGGAATTCTCGAGTTGCGTGAAGCAATCTGTGCCCGGTTTAAAAGAGAGCAGGGCTGGGAGTATGCTCCGGATGAAGTGCAGGTCAGTTGCGGTGGCAAGCACGGGCTCTACAATATTTTTCAGGCAATATTGAATCCCGGTGACGAAGTGCTCATTCCTTCACCGTACTGGGTCTCGTATGCGCCCATGGTCCAGCTTGCCGGCGGAACCCCGGTTTTTGTCCCGCTCAGAGAAGAGAACGGTTTTGATCTTGAGCCTTCGGCCCTTGAGCAGTACGCGACAGCTAAGACAAAGGCCATTATTCTCAACAGCCCCTCCAATCCCACCGGTGCTGTCTTCTCCCGTGCCGCCTTGGAGGTGGTCGCTGCCATGGCGCTGGAGAGTGGCTGGCTGGTGGTGTCCGATGATATGTACGAAGAGCTTTCGTATACAGAAGAGAAGATCGCTCATGTCCTCAATGTGGACTCGCGGTTGCGCGAGCAGACCTTGATTTCCAACGGAGTGTCGAAGTCTTTTGCCATGACCGGCTGGCGAATCGGCTACACAGCCGGTCCTTTGGACGTGATCAAGGCGATGAACAAGATCCAGAGCCAGTCCACCTCGAATCCCGCCGCACCTTCGCAGTACGCTGCATTGGCCGCCCTGACCGGCCCCCAGGACTTTCCGGCTCTCTTGCGGGAATCCTTCCTGCCGCGTCGGGCTTTTTTTGTCCGAGAACTGCTGGCGCTTCCTGGTGTGAGTTGTGTCACACCCATGGGGGCCTTTTATGTTTTCCCCAATTTCTCGACCTATTACGGCAAAACCTTTAACGGGAAGACCATCGACGGGTCTATTGCCCTGGCCGATTATTTTCTCAGCGAGGCCGGAGTCGCCAGTGTTCCAGGGGCAGCCTTCGGAGCCGATGACTTTATTCGCTTTTCTTTTGCCACTTCGCTGGAAGTGATCAGCAGGGGGATGGAGCGCATCAAACAGGCACTCAACGCACTGCACTGAGATTTTGTGCAGCAGAGGTTCGAGGGGCAGGGGGCCTGCCACGCTTGAGTGGCTCCTTTTTCTCCTTCGGAGGTGTAACTCTTTTGCGGTGCAAGTGAACGGTGCAGGGAGTCATGTTTTCTGGCCGTTCTATCTGGTTAATTTTTGCTTTTATTCAACAGAGCCTGCAGTCTCCATGGTGAAGAGAGGCACTCCTGGCCGAGATGTTCTTTGGCGACCACCTCGCAGAAATTGAGAAATTCGGCCATGAGCCGGGTGATGACCTTGTCCTTGTGCTGAATGATCCAGAGCTGCCGGCTGGTGTCAATTCCCTGGATGGGCAGGATTTTCAACCAGCCTTCCTCTGCTTCCCGGCAGACTGTCAGCATGGAGAGGCAGGCAGCACCGACCCCTGATTCCACTGCCTTTTTGATAGCCTCCGTATGGCCGGTTTTGGTGGCTACTTTCAGCAACGAGGCATGACGACCAAGTTTTTTCGTAAAAATTTCAGCCGTTCCTGATCCTTCCTCCCGCATAACCCAACTGGTTTTCTTC
>SKJK01000274.1 GCA_007121995.1 Desulfobulbaceae bacterium | reverse complement strand
TTATGGCTGCTGCGCTCACGCATCAACCATCCCACCCCCTGCCGACTCTATGGTCCACCGGGATTAGCAGCCCATATACAGGGCTTCATTCAAGGAGTGCTCTGGGACAGGGTCAGAAATCGCGGGCCAAGATTTGAGATTGCCGAACTGCACGGTGACTGTATTCACCGTTACTATCTGCAGGTTGGTACTGCCGTCTGCAAGCGTCTGGAGGACAATATGGCCACCCACGGCATCATCCTCAAAGAGAGTTGTTTTCAAGTACGGGCGGTGTCTCTGGATCATCATACTTCGGTGCTGGCTTTTGCTTTTGAACCGGTTCAGGAACTCAAGGTGCGCAGGGATCGTCTGCTGGCACGAAGGTTGAACCACGGGCCCTGGCTCAAGAATCTCAAGTCCTGTCTGGCCATCGCCAATCGTGGGGCTGAATTAATGTACCACGCGCTTGTCTTGTAAGCGGTTACCTTTTGGCGGACAATACCCACAATCAATGCAGAACAGTTGATCAAGGCTGCAGGTTCTTTGACCAGGTCATGTTCCCGGAGGCATCATTCTGACCTGAGGTTGAGTGCATGGTGTGCTTGCAAGGGTAAAGAGCTGATCAGGTTTGCCGGGTCCCGATGAAATGGCGATAGCGCTCGCTGGTTGTGAGCAGATCCTGGTGCCTGCCGTGGCAGGTGATCCGGCCTTTTTCCATGAACCAGACCTGATCCATACGCTGCAAGGCTGCATCGTCATGGGTGATGAGCAGCATGCTTTTTCCCTGGCGATTGGCAAAAAGGGTTTCCATGAACCGGCGTCGATTCAGGTTGTCAAGTCCCTCGGTCGGTTCATCCAGGACCCAGACAGGGGCGTTTTTCAGCAGGGCCCGGGCAAGAATCAATCGGCGGGCCTCGCCACCGGAAAGGCGCGCGCCCCCTTCTTTGCTCCAGGTATCAAGTCCTTCCGGTAGTCCTGCGACAAAATCAGCGAGTTGAGCGCGGGCCAGGGCTGCCCATAGTGTGTTATCGTCGGCTTCAGGGTCGGCAATCAGCAGGTTGTCACGCAACGTAGCGTTGAAAATATGTGATTTTTGCGCAACCAGGGTTACCATCTGCCGCAGTTGTGCTTCGGTGAACCGGCGCAAATCCGTGCCGCCAATGGTAATTCGGCCCTGATTTGGATCCCAGAAACGGGTCAGGAGATGGGCCAGGGTGGTTTTGCCGCAACCGGAAGGTCCCACCAGTGCCACCATCGCATGCGGGGTAAGGTTGAAGGTGACTTGGTGGAGAGCCGGGGCATCGGTGGCTTGCGGATAGGTGAAGGTGACCGCGTGGTAGCAAATGTCCAAGTCTGGCGGCACCGCTGCTGGTGTGGTCACGAAAGAAACCGCTGCCGGTGTCCGGGTTACCTCCAGGATACGACGAGCCGCAGCGTGGATTTTTCCCAGCATCTGATATGCCGGCGGCAAGGGTAACACTGCTTCAAAGGCCGCCAGGACGCCGAAGGTGATCAGCGCCAGCATGGCACCGTCAAACCGGCCCGCCTGGGCCATGGGGATGGCAAGGTAGAGCGCCGCGGTTGCGGTGAATCCGCTGAGCAGGGTCATCATGGCGGTGCAGAATCCGTTGATCCGGGCCATTTCTTCCTGCAAGCTGAGTAATTGATCGTTTTCCTTCAGTCGTAACTGACGGTGCCTGTGGTGGGCGCCGTAGACAATCAAATCAGCTGTGCCCTGGATATCTTCAATCAGGTTCATTCTGATCGTGGCTATCTGTAGCTGGATACGTGCGCCGATCCTCCGGGCCAGGTGCAGAGCAACCAGTGGGATCAACAACCCGGCCCCAACGAAAAATATCAGAAAAACGGCAGCCAGGGCAGGGGCCAGAAGCCACAGGAGAAAACCGGTGATTGCCGCAACGCTGCAGGCAGCGATGGTTGGCGATATAACGCGGACAAACAAGGTGTCAAGGGTATCGATATCGGTAACGATGCGGCCAAGCAGATCCCCACTTCGATAGCGATACAGACTGGCGGGTGCTTGCGGTTCAATCTTGCCGTAGAACCAGATGCGCAGGGAAGAGAGCAGGCGCAGGGTGGTCTCGTGAGCTATGACCCGCTCCGCGTAACGTCCGGCAGTGCGGGCAACAGCAAAGGCACGAATACCGGCACTGGGGGTGAAAATGTCGAACATATACGCTGAGGCCACGCTCAAGCCTGCAACAGCCGAGGCACTGAGGAACCATCCAGAGAGGGCCAGCAAACCGATGTTGGCGAGCAGGGTCAGCAGGGTAAAGAACATCGCCAACATCATCCAGCCCCGATGGGGCCACAGCAGTTTGAGAAAAGGCAACAGAGACTTCATGGCTCTGCCTCGTTGCCGCTGGGAAAAATTCCTGCATAGGTACCGTTTGCTGCCAGCAGGTCCTGGTGGCTGCCCATTTCAACCACCGACCCATTGGCCATGACTGCTATGCGGTCTGCCGCCCGCGCCGTTTCGAGCCGGTGCGTGAGCATGATCATGGTTCTTCCCCGGGCCAGCTGTTGCAAACTGGCAGTGATCAGGCGTTCATTCTCTATATCGAGACTGGCGGTTGGTTCATCCAGAATCACCAGGGACGAATTTCTGGCAAAGGCGCGGGCCAGTGCCACCCGCCGTGCCTGGCCCCCTGAAAGCAGCTTGCCCTGTTCACCGACAGCGATAGCCAACCCGGAAGCAAGGTCCTGGGCAACGTCATCCAACCGTGCTGCCCGGGCAGCGGCGACAATCCGCTCCATGGACAGGTGTGGGTCTCCCAGGGCGATATTATCTGCTACTGTGCCGTGAAAAAGGGTGGGCTGCTGCGGGACCCAGGCAAGGTGCCGGTGCCAGTCCGCTGTGCTGAGGCTGGTCAGTGGTCGTCCGTTGACCTTGATGGCCCCTTGCTGCAGAGGCAGAAAACGAAGCAGCAGATGCATCAGGGTAGTTTTCCCGGCACCGCTGGCACCGACAATGGCCAGCCATTCGCCGGCCTTGATTTCCAGACTGAGATCGTTGAGTGCAGGACGCTGGCCGTGGACGAAGCTGTGGGTGACATGGTGCAGGTCGAGGCTGATTCCGTCGTTAACGACCAGAGAGTTGCTCTTTTCTTGCCCGTTTAGCGACAGTGGCTGATGCAGGATGGAACTGATTTCCGCGGCGGCTCCCAGCGCTTCGGCACGGGCATGGTAGTGGGTGCCAAGTTCTCGTAGCGGCAGAAACAGTTCCGGGGCCAGTAAAAGAAGAAAAAGGCCGGTCTGCAGGGTCAGTGTGCGGGAGTAGAGACCGAAATCGAAGTAATGCAGATACGAGAGGCCAAGAAAGACCGCGGTCATGGCCAGCGCGACGCAGGTCAGAAATTCAAGAATCGCGGATGACAGAAATGCCACGCGTAGCACCCTCATGGTTCCTTGGCGATATTGTTCTGAAGATGTGGCGAGGCGTTCTGTTTCTTTTTCGGAGCGCTGAAAGAGTTTCAACGTGGTCAGGCCCTGGAGAGTATCCAAAAAGTGGGCGCTCATCCGGGAGAGGAGTTGGAAATTTTTCTGGTTCAACTTCTCGGCACCTCGGCCGATCATAATCATGAACAAAGGAACCAAAGGGGCGGTGATCAGGAAGATCAGTCCCACCACCCAACTGACCGCAAGGGCCGTGAGGCCAATCATGAATGGTACGATCAACGCCAGTGGTTTTTGAGGGAGATAGTGGGCAAAATATCCGTGCATGGCCTCCACCCTCTCCACCATAGTGCTGGTCAGCGGTGCGGTCTGTTTATCCCGGATGTACATCGGTCCCAGGGCCTGTACATGCTCCAGTAGTTCCCGGCGGACAGTTTTCCGGATCAGAGTTGAGGCTTTTTGTCCGCAGATTTCCCGTCCCCAGGTCAAGAGGGCCCGCGCACCAAGAACAACAATGAGCATAAAAAAGAAGGGGTGCAACGCTTCCCTCGTCGTGGCATCAATGCAGGCGGCATGAATGATATGGGCCAGGAGTGCTGCCTGTATGATAATACATGCTCCGGAGATGCTGCCCAGAGCGACCGTGAGGGAGATCCAGGGGCGGCAGCGATGATGCAGAGATTGCAGCCAGGTAAGAGCGGTTGATAGTGGCAAGGATTGATCCTTTGTTGATGAATTTAAACAGCGCAAGTATTGTATAAGGAAACATGGAAGCGGTCAATGGAACGTCAGCGATGACAGGTACCTCTTCCTTGCACGGTTGCGACTGACTAATTAGAGTGGCGACATCGGCCGGCTTGGTTATGCACATCCGGCCCATTCATCCATCACCTTCTTTGTTGCCCGTAACCATCCGATAAATTCGGCTTTAATTGAAAACGAACGGATCCAGGACAAAACCAGGTGAATGGTTATTGCTGAATATATGATTGATAAACGCTAAGCGTGAGGTAGACGATGAGCATGGTGATGATCTGTCCCGGATGTGGGGTTAAAAATAGAATTCCGACCGAAAAACAGCACCTTTCACCCAAATGTGGTCGATGCGGGACATCACTTGC
>SKJK01000262.1 GCA_007121995.1 Desulfobulbaceae bacterium | reverse complement strand
TCGGGGCCATGGCCATCGGGGCCGCCACCCAACTGCAGTGCGACATTGCCGTGGCCGCCACCGGGATCGCGGGCCCGGACGGTGGTAGTGCCGATAAACCTGTGGGAACAGTATACCTCGGGATTTTTTATCAAGAAAGAATCATGGATCAGCTGTTTCACTTCACCGGTTCCCGCAGGCAAATTCAGGAAAAAACCGCGCACACGGCGCTGGATCTGGTCCGTCGCACCGTGCTCGAGAGTTAACATCAGATATGCAAGGAGAACTTCATGACAGTTGGCAATGAAATAAGCGAGGGTCGGCTCAAAAGCCTGGACAGCGCCATCACCCAGATCCATCGTCAATTTGGCAAAGGGTCGATCATGCGGCTGGGAACCACCGAGCGTGAAGCTGTTCCGGTCATTCCCTCCGGTATCCTTTCGGTGGATCTTGCCTTGGGCGTCGGTGGGTTGCCGCGTGGCCGGGTCACCGAAATTTATGGGCCGGAGGCGTCGGGTAAAACCACTCTGGCCCTGCATGTGATTGCCGAGGCCCAGCGGATGGGGGGCAATGCCGCCTTTATCGATGCCGAACACGCCCTGGACACTGCCTATGCCGAGCGCTTGGGGGTGGATACCGATAACCTGCTCATCTCTCAACCGGATTTTGGTGAACAGGCCCTTGAAATCGCTGAAATACTCATCCGTAGCGGCGGTATCGACGTGGTCGTGGTGGATTCGGTGGCCGCCCTTGTCCCCCGGGCGGAAATTGATGGCAATGTCGGCGACCATCATGTCGGGCTTCAAGCCCGCCTCATGTCCCACGCCATGCGCAAATTCACCGGCGTGCTCAGCCGCACCAACACGGTACTCATCTTCATCAACCAGATCCGGATGAAAATCGGGGTCATGTTCGGCAGCCCGGAAACAACCACCGGCGGCAATGCTTTGAAGTTTTACAGCTCCATCCGAATTGACATTCGCAAGACCACCCCAATCAAAGAGGGTCAGGAGGTCATCGGCAACCTCACCAAGGTCAAGATCGTCAAAAACAAGGTTTCGCCCCCCTTCAAGACTGCCGAATTCGACATTGTCTATGGAGAGGGAGTCTCCAAGACCGGCGACCTGCTTGATCTCGGCGTTGATCAGAGTATTGTCGATAAAAGCGGCGCCTGGTATTCCTATCAGGACGAACGCATCGGTCAGGGCAGGGAAAACGCCAAAAAATTTCTCAAGGAACATCCCGAGATCATGGCCAGCATCGAGCAAAAGCTCCGGCTCTGCTTTGGTATGACGGCGGAGACCGCGGAGCAGGACACGTCAGAGACACCAACCTGACACAACCATCACGGCCGGAGGCGTCTGTCCAGTGTCCAATTCTTTTCCGGACCAAGTGCAGCAACTGAACAGATCATATTTTTCCCGTACAAGGCTCCGGGTCGTGAGGTGACCGTTCGATGAATGGTAGACTTGATCCGACGGTCACGAACAACAAAGCTGACGCACGGGCAAACGCTCACGGATCCAGGTATATATCTAAAACACAAGTCAATCCGTCACAGAATAAAAGTATCGTTAAGCCAGCTTTTGAGCCTGTTGCTCCTTGAAACGCACCAGACCGGCAAGAAAATCGCAGCATGGAGTTGCCACGCCCCAGAGGTGCCCCTGAGCAGCCACGTACCCGACCATAGCCTCCACCTCGGTTGGTTTACCGCTGTCAAGATCCTGGAGCATGGAGGCACGATGATCATAAGTCGCCGGTACCAGTTGATCGTAAAAGACTTTTTGATAGCTCTTGACATCCGCCCAGGGAGTCGTGCCCCCCATGGCTTTGATCACGGCAAAGGTTTCCTCCATGACCTGATTCATGATTTTGCGGGTATCGCTGTTTTCGGCAAGTGCACCATAGTGAACCCCAAGAATAGCTCCCAGGGGGTTGAGCGCACAATTATAGAGCAATTTGCCAAATAAGGACTGAAAAATATCTGCAACAGCGATGCTGGGCAGACCGGCCTGGGTCAAAATGGTCGCCAATTGTTCGGCTGAAGCCGGTATGGTGCCGCGAACACAGCCACCAACATGGACCGCATCTGCTGAAACCGTGATTCGTATCACTCCGGGTTGCTCAATAGCAAACCCAGTGATCACCCGACCAGCCAGGCTGCACTCCGGACCGAAACGCTGCGTTAGTTGCTCCAGATTACCGCAGCCATTCTGCAGGGAAACAATCGGACAGGTCCTGCCGGTAAGGGCGGCAAGAGCATCCAAAGCTTTTGCTGTGTCATAGGTTTTGGTGGTCAGCAGGATATAATCATATTGCTCGTCACCCCAACCTTGATCGTCCGTCAACAGGCCCAGTCTCTCCCCTGGTACCCTATAGTCCCCAAAAATTCCGGTAACTGTCAGGCCTGATCTTTTGAGAACTTCTGCAAAACGCTGTCTGAGGACCAGATCGACCAGATGGCCATCCGCCGCCAGCAGACAGCCGATGGCCTGCCCCAAAGCACCTGCCCCATACACCAAAAACCGCATACATTCCTCCCAACGGATGATGTTTAATATCTCCAGAGCGGTCTCATCAACATCCTTTATCCACCGGACATGGAACTGATCATCATCGCCGCTCTGGCCGCTCATCGGGTCATCGGATCTCAAAATGCAATACCATGGCGGCTCCCTGAGGACATTGCTCATTTCAAAGCTGTCACCATGGGTCACACCCTGATTATGGGACGGCAGACCTACACATCCATCGGTCACCCCCTACCCGGTCGCCGCAACATCATTGTCAGCAGCACCCTTCTGGTACGTCCCCATCCGGATTGCATCCTTTTCCCTTCACTTCCCGTGGCATTGGCAGCCAGTCGGCAGGAAGCCAAAGTCTTCTGCATCGGTGGCGGCCAACTGTATCGAGCTTTTCTACCTCTCGCCCACACCCTGATACTGACCATGATTGATATCCATGTCCAGGGTGACGTCTATTTCCCTGATTTCTCTCACCTGCCTTTTTCTTTGGTAGCCAGTATACCTTTAACCACGGATCCGCCCTCGCGTATTGAGATATACCACCGCAAGTAGTGACCCTGCACCCGTGGCAGCTGGGTTTTTGTTCTGAATGTATTGTGCTGTACTCAGATGTAATTGTGGCTGCACTTGGTATAATACGCCATCACTCGCCACCTTTCCGGGCGTCCGCTCACGGACTCAGAATAACATAACCACTGTCAGGTACCCATTTTTTGTACGATCTCGACAGCTCGATTAGAGAGGTTATCGTTGAAGAGTGGCTATGGTCCTTTTCAGGGAAGGAATGCTCTGTGCAATCACGCTCTGATTGTGCTACATAGAGCCCATGCGACGTTTTTTCCTTCCCCCTGATGCTCTGAGCGACGAGCACATCCAGGTAACCGGCGCCGAGGCCAGGCACATTGCCGTTGTCCTTCGCCTTCAACCTGGGCAGCTCGTTGAATTTTTTGATGGATGTGGCGCTCTGTACACCACAACCCTGCACTCTGTCGAAAAAAAAATGGTAACCGCGACCATTGTCAAAGTACATCACGAGAACAGCATGTCTACTGCACCCCTGACCCTGGGCCAATGTCTGCTCAAAGGGAAAAAAATGGATTTCCTGGTGCAAAAGGCCACCGAATTGGGGGTCCATACCTTTCTTCCCCTTGTTTCCAGGTATTGTGAAAACTTTGGTGACCGGGCACGTCAGGAAGAGCGCTGGCAACGAATCATGATCGAGGCCTGTAAACAGTGCCACCGAACAGTGCCTATGCATATCCATCCTGTGGTTTCCCTGGAAACGGCAGAGTTTTCATCGTACAGGCACCGCTTCGCCGCCTGGGAAGGAGACCGGCATGCAGCCCTGCCTTCCTTTTTCTCCGACCAGCCAGGTGCTGTTTGCCTTCTATTCGGTCCTGAGGGTGGTTTCCATAGCGATGACCTGCTGGTGCTCAATCAGCACCAGTTCTCGACGTTTTCTCTTGGGTCGCGCATCCTGCGTGGTGAAACCGCGGCCTTGGCAGCCGTGGCCATTACCCAATATTTCACCGGCGCCCTGCAACCAGATACGCCATGAACGTGACGCGCGCAGAAAACCACCATGCAACCGTATTTTTTTTCAAGCCAACGCGCTCCTTTATATTCTGACGCCTTATGAGAGCAGTACTCCAGCGGGTCAACACCGCCCAAGTCGACGTTGAAGGGACGACCACCGGCACTATTGCCGCGGGTCTGGTTGTCCTCCTTGGTATCCATCGCCAGGATAATGAAACAGACATCAACTGGCTGGTGGATAAAATGCATCACCTGCGTATTTTTGATGATGACCAAGGCCAGATGAACCTGTCTCTGACCGATGTCCAAGGTGAGTTGCTCGTCGTCTCCCAATTCACCCTGTACGGTGATTGCCGGAAAGGCCGCCGCCCGTCCTGGAACAATGCCGCACCACCCGATCAGGCCCGGCGCCTCTACGACCTGTTCATCACTGCATGCCAACAACGGGGCACCACCACGCAGGCAGGTCAATTTCAGGCCCATATGCAGG
>SKJK01000304.1 GCA_007121995.1 Desulfobulbaceae bacterium | reverse complement strand
CGAAAATCAGATAGTAGAACTCATGGGAACTGCGGATTACGTAGCCAAAAAAGACAGGTCGACTGATACCGAAGATGCCGTTGGCTCCCCCAGTCAAACCAAAAACATTATTCACCAGGGCGATGCGGACAATTTCCACTATCCCGATAGTCACGATGAGCAGATAGTCCCCTCGGAGATGAATAATTGGCCTGGCCACTACCAGGGCAAACAAGCCGGCAACCATGCCGCTCACCGGCAGCAACCAGAGAACAGGGATCCCCATTTGCGTGTTGAGAATAGCTGTGGTGTAGGCCCCTATGGCAAAAAAAGCCGCATGGCCCATGTGGAACAGGCCTGCGTACCCCAGTATAATGTTCAGGCTGAGGGCGAGAATAGCATAGATGCCGATGGAGTTGAGAACCTCCACCCAGTAGGCGTTCAACCACAAGGGGGCGATCAGCAAAACCGCTACGATACAGACGTTTAACAGGATGGCCGGCTTCATACTTTGTCCGCCACACGTTCCCCCAGAATGCC
Organism: Desulfobulbaceae bacterium; assembly: GCA_007121995.1. Taxonomy (GTDB): domain Bacteria; phylum Desulfobacterota; class Desulfobulbia; order Desulfobulbales; family Desulfobulbaceae; genus Desulfobulbus. The sequence continues at coordinate 4,021 of SKJK01000304.1, read as the reverse complement.
GGTGGGTCGAAAGATAAGAATCAGGATCAAAACCAGAAAGGAAATGGCATCCTTCCATGCCAGGGAGATATAGGTGGCACCCAGGGCCTCGATCACGCCGAGGAGCAGACCACCCAGCATTGCGCCAGGGATATTACCGATGCCGCCGAGTATCGCGGCAGTGAACGCCTTCAGGCCGTATACCCAGCCCATTGTGAAGTTGATCTGACCATAATAGAGTCCGACCATCATCCCGGCGGCTCCGCCTAAAGCAGGACCGATCAGAAAAACGTACATGATCACCCGGTTGACATCGATACCCATCAGTTTGGCGGCTCCCTGGTCAATGGCTGCAGCGCGGATGGCGGTACCTGTTCTGGTCCGTTGCACGAAAAAGTACAGGCCTGCCATCATAACGATGGAGGCGGTGAAAAGGATGATCCGCATCACCGGAATCTGTAAACCTAGGATCGTAATCGAGGTGACCGGGAGGATGTCGTGAGGATAGACTCGAAATCGCGCCCCATAAATAAGCATGATGGCATTCTGGAAGAAAATGGATGCTCCCAGTGCCGAAACTACGGCCGATAACCGGGGTGATGTCCGCAAAGGTCGATAAGCGACCCGTTCAAGCAAGGCTCCAATCACCGCCACCAGACCCATAACCATAATCGTGAGGACAAGAATGCCGGCCAGAGGGCCAAGGTGACTGGTCAGACCCATGGACACCAGCATAGTCAGCCCCAGATATGCACCGATCGTAAACAGGTCTCCGTGGGCGAAATTGATCAACTTGAGCACACCGTAGACCATGGTGTAGCCCAACGCGATCAGGGCGTAGATACCGCCTACGGCAAGTCCGTTGGTTAGTTGTTCAAAAAAGAGCTGCATGGCGCTTTCCTGGTACCGGTGAGTAGAATAGCGCCCGTCGGGATGGAAACAATCCACCCCGACGGGCTATTGAAAACCTGAAAAACCTGTCTGTTGAATATCGACAGGCAGGATCAGGACCGATTATTGCTGCAGAACAAAATTGCCCTGGCTGTCCACCTGATACAGGCGATACAATTCGCCGACTCGGTCACCTTTTTCGTCAAAAGCGATGGTTCCGGTCAACCCCTGGAAATCCTCGAGACCTGTACGGAGAAATGCGGCGATTTCCGCCGGATCAGTTGAACCGGAACCTTCAATGGCGGCACAAAGTACTTTGAAGGCATCACCGGCAAGGACTGCCCAGACTGAGGCGGGGTCACCTTGGTATTTCTCCCGATAAGCGGTCATAAACGACACAGCCTCTGCAGAATCGAGGTCCTGAGGAACAGGCGGGCTTAAAAACATGAAACCCTCCGCAGCCTCCGTGCCGGCGATACTCACCAAGTCAGGGTTATTGGTCGCGTCGCCACCAAGGAACGGCACATCCCAGCCCATGGTTTTCTTCTGGCGAAGCAACAAACCGGCTTCCGGAAAGTATCCGGTAAATAGGACGACATCGGGATTACGAGACCGCAGTTGCGATAGGATGGTGCTGTAATCCCGCTCTCCCGGGGTTAAAGCGTCAAAAAGGACTATTTCCACCTCGTCCGCTTTCAGCAGGGCCTGGGCCTCGTCGGCTAGTCCCTTAGCATAGGTGGTGTTGTCATGGAGAATAGCGACTCGTTTAAAATTATGTTCTTTTAAAGTATTGGCGGCAACGAGTCCTTGTTCGTCATCCCTGGGAGAGGTCCGGAAAAAATATTGCAAACCCTTTTCACTCAGACGGATGGCCGTTGAGCCTGTAGCCACCTGGACAATATTATTTTCGTCATAAATATTCTGCGTAGCCTCGGTGATGGAGGAGCCATACGTCCCGATTACGGCAACTATGCCTTGGGTGGAAAGACGCTGAGCCGCAAGGGATGCGGTCCGGGGGTCACCACCATCGTCTTCGGCAATGATGACCACTTTCTGGCCCAAAATACCACCGGCTTCATTTACCTCATCGGCCAGTAAATCAACGATCTGTTTCATTGCCCGGCCTTCACTGGCCCAGGAACCGGTCAGCGGGGCCATTAATCCGATGCGGATTTGTGCACAGGCCTGCCCGACAACGAGCGGCACTGCCATTAATCCTGCCAGCAACCACAACACCATACGTTTGTTCATACAACGACCTCCTTGCCTGGAAGTTAGAGAGAAATCGCACCTTATGTGCGTCGACACAGATGTCTGCTCAATGCAGTGCCTGGGGTAGGTTGATTCCCCACTGTATCTATGTTTTGAGGATACCAAAGACGTGGAACACTTCATAAGTGCCCATCAAGAAACGGATCTACACCTCTGATTCTTTGTCGACTTTTCCATGTACTTTTCGGGATTCAGTCAGTTCTCTGGAACAGGACCGCAGCACAACGTGGTAACTTTTACTAACCAGCAGGCGTGGCGTCAATTTTTTTATGTACGTATGTACTCTCTCCATGACTTGATTATAGAAGAGAAATCATTTGTACCCTGTACTGCCCCATGGACCGTACGGTTAAAACCATCCTGGATCCGTGAGCGTTCGTCCGTGCGTCAGCTTAATTGTCTGTGACATTCAGGACCATTCCTTCCATGGCGCTCAGGTGCTGATACACTGTAGCCAATCGTCGAGGCTGTGAGTTTGTTTTGTGTTACGCTCCACTTCGTCTGCTTTCCACTCGACATCCTGATTTGACAAATGACACCACTACCCCTACTGATGTAACCAGGACGACCACAATTGAGTGATCGTCCGATGCTTCTCATATCCACCACATCGCAAGGAGAATAATTATGACCACGCATGCTACAGCAATGGTGCTGGCTTCTTTTGTGGCCGATTCTCTGGCCTTGGGAGCCCACTGGATGTACGACACCGATGAGATCGATCGACGCATCGGACGAATCGATGATTTGCACCCACCCCTGCCCGGATCTTTTCACGCTACCAAGGATCGGGGTGAGTTGACTCATTATGGTGACCAGACTCTGGTCCTGCTTGAATCCATCGCTGAAAACGGGGTGTTTTCGCTGGAAACATTCAGCCGCTCCTGGCGATCTCTGTTCGACGGGTACCAGGGGTACATCGATAAGGCAACCGCCACGACTCTGGCTAACATGAACCAGAGCCCTCCTCCACAACCAGTTGGTTCCCGGTCGTCAGACCTCGGTGGTGTCGCCAGGATTGCACCGCTGGTGTTCGTCTATCGGAACAACCAGGAGCGACTTTTGGAGGCGGTCAATCTGCAGACCGCTATGACGCATAACAATGCGGCCACCCTTGCCGGAGCCGAGTTTCTGGCTCGGACCGCCTTCGCGGTTCTGCAGGGAATCGAGCCGCAGGCAGCCATGGAAAACGCCCTGGATGCCGGTGTAGCGGATATCGATCTCGATAATCGTATCCGCAGCGGCCTGGATACAGCCGGCAAGGATACACGCACCGTAATCAGACAGTTTGGCCAGATGTGCGGCATTGCCGCCGCTCTTCCCGGGGCAATCCACCTGATGGTCACCTATCCAGATGACCTGAAAACAGCTTTGATTGAAAACGTGATGGCAGGTGGTGACTCAGCTGCTCGTGGCCTGGTTACCGGAATGATTTTGGGGGCTCATCTCGGTCCCGAGGCTCTTCCTGAAAAATGGCTGAACGGTTTGACCCACAAGACCCACATTGTCACACTCCTCGCATCTTTGCAGCAGGTGACCTGAGAATCGGGACAATTTTCACGAGACACTATCGGTTATCTGTTTGCAGTGCACTCTTGCAGGTACGCAAAGAATTGAAGAGCCACAGCGTCGTATCATTTTATTCGGTGAAAATTCTCATTGACGTTGATATCAATAGGTTTTAAGTAAATAGTATTCAATTAGTAAAAATTATCAATTTTGCCTGCAATGAAAACCGACGACTTCAAACAAGAACTTGATCATTTTGAACAGACCTGCAAAGTTGCCGGACTCAAAGTGACACAGCAGCGCCTGGAAATTTATCGTGCCCTGCTCAAGTCGTCGGATCACCCTTCAGCTGAAACGCTCTATCGTCGTT
>SKJK01000287.1 GCA_007121995.1 Desulfobulbaceae bacterium | reverse complement strand
CCAATGGTCAGGGCGGTGCTGATGGTTTTGATAAAGATGTTACGGGCACGGATAACGCCGTTTTCAAGGTTGACCCGGCGCAAAAAAGCAGTGAACCCATACCCGTTGACCTTACCGGGAAAGGCCAGTGAAAGCGGGATCAGCAGGGCGACGCCGGTCATGGGCAACAGAGGCAGGAGAAATCGACGCCATCCCCCCTCCCCTATGCGCAGCAACTCGTACCCTTGAACAAAGAGCAGGTGATGAACGAGTTCCACCGTCTCCCGAAAGAGGATAATGGCTACCCCGGCCATGACCCCGATGCAGGCAGCAATCATGAGCATTCGTGACCGATCGCCCGGCAAAAATGGTTTCAGTCTGGTCAGCATATCCGCTCCGATAGCTCATGACCGACGACTGCCGGCCCCTACTCTTTCTTCCAACCTGCAGCCAGGCCCCGACCGATAACGGTCTCCCGATCGACTCTCAAGCCCTGAACCCAAACCATATTCGGCAGGATACCTAAGGCAAGCCGACCATAACAAAAACCACGCCCGAAAAAAAGAACCCTTTCACAAAATAACCGCTTCTTGACTGCAAGCGAATAGAAAGGAGGATATGGGATGACCGCCTGCAACATATCAGCCTTGCACAACAGCTTCCTGTTGCCTATAGTGTGGTGGGTACATGACCAGAACAGCAGCACCTCCGTTCCTATACCAAATCATTGTAAAAAAATCCTATGTCAGACCACAAAAGAAAACCCGATGCCGCCAAAGTCGCATTCCTGCGTTCTCTCCCTGCTGAAATTAAAGCAACCATCACTGGCGCAGAGGCCGAACAATTCATGTACGGTGACGAAGTTCCGGAATCGCTTTATGAAAAAATCAAGGATTTCCTGATGGAAAGCGACGAATAATCGATCATCCCTCTTTAATGCCTGCAAGATCACTCTTCCCCGCCCGTCTTCCAAGTGCCCAGGACGAGTCGCGCCTTGGCCGTCACCAACAGTCTGCATCCCTCGCCGAGAGCGACAACCCATTGCAACTGTATGCATTTTCGAAAACGCTTTAGCATTGCATAATGCTATTATTTGGTTTATTGTGACCCATTAAGGTGCTGAATGCCGATTCATTGCTACTGCCGGCGACACCCTGTTTCCCCTGTATTGTGCAATTGATGTGCACCCGAGGTCAACCGGCGCAAAGATCAGCACATCCTGCCTGCAGCAACCAGAGGAAGGTAAAAGAACAGGGCGGCACGGCCAGACATGTTTTTTCAAGGTTCTTCGGAACCTTTTTCCATGGCGTTCAATCTAACCGTTTCCGACGGTCAGCCGTCGGCAAATACCAACCACCGTGTAAGGAGAATGATCTTATGTCGCGAAAAATGGTCACTATTGACGGAAACCAGGCGTGCACGCATGTAGCGTATGCCACAAGTGAAGTCATAACAATCTATCCCATTACGCCATCGTCTCCGATGGCAGCCGAAGCGGATGCCAAGGCCAATGCCAAACAGAAGAACATCTGGGGCTCCATCCCGGTCATCTCCCAGATGCAGTCGGAAGCCGGTGTTGCCGGTTCCATCCACGGTTCGTTGGGTGCCGGAGCGCTGTGCACCACCTTTACCGCCTCCCAGGGACTGCTGTTGCTGATTCCCAATATGTACAAAATCGCCGGTGAGTTGCTCCCCACGGTCTTCCATGTTACCGCCCGCGCCATTGCCTGCCAGGGACTGTCCATTTTTGGGGACCACGGTGACGTCATGGCCGTCCGCCAGACCGGCTGGGCGATGATGTGCTCCCAGGATGTTCAGGAAGCACAGGACTTCTCCCTTATTTCTACCCAGGCAACCCTGGCCTCGCGCATCCCCTTCCTCCATTTCTTCGACGGCTTCCGTACCTCCCACGAAGTTATGAAGATCGAAGAGCTGACTGAAGAAGACATGCAGGCTATTATCGACGAAGACCTGGTCACTGCGCACCGTCAGCGCGCCCTGACTCCGGATCGCCCCACCATCGGTGGTACCGCGCAAAACCCCGATGTCTATTTCATCGGCCGCGAGACAGTAAACAAATTTTACGAAGCGATCCCGGGTATTGTTCAAGAAACAATGGACAAATTCGCCGCTCTGACCGGACGTCAGTATCACCTGTTTGATTACATCGGTGCCCCCGATGCCACCGACATCGTCGTGGTCATGGGGTCCGGTGCCCTGACCGTCACTTCCACCGTGGAACACCTGGTCGCCCAGGGCGACAAGGTGGGCGTGGTCATTGTCCGTCTGTACCGTCCGTTTGACGCCGTTGCTATGGTTAATTCCCTGCCGCCGACCGTTGAACGTATCACGGTTCTTGACCGCACCAAAGAGCCGGGCGCCAACGGCGATCCGCTCTACCTCGATGTCCGCGCCGCCCTGACCGAGGCTGCCGAGGCCAACCCAACCATGTTCACCCCGATCATTCTCAATGGCCGCTACGGTCTGGGTTCCGCCGAGTTTACCCCGGCCATGGTCAAGGCTGTCTACGACAACATGGCCTCGCTGGCACCGAAGAAAAAATTCTGTGTCGGCCCCAACGATGACCTGGCTTTCACCAGCCTCAAGTACGACAAATCCTACAACATCGAAGGTGAAGACGTTTACCGTGCCATGTTCTATGGTCTGGGAGCCGACGGCACCGTTGGTGCCAACAAAAACACCATCAAGATCATTGGTGAAGAGACCGACAACTCCACCCAGGGGTATTTTGTCTACGACTCCAAGAAATCGGGCTCCATGACCGTTTCGCATCTGCGTTTCGGCAAAAATCAGATCGTCGCTCCCTACCTGATCAACAAGGCCAACTTCGTTGCCTGTCATAACCCCGCTTTCCTCAACACCTATGACATGGTGGGCAACCTGGAGCCCGGCGGCACCTTCCTGCTGACCACCACCTTCAACAAGGATGAGATCTGGGATCACCTGCCGGCCATGGTGCAGAAACAACTCATCGACAAAAAGATCAAATTCTACATCATTGATGCGGTCAAGCTTGGCCTTGCCCTGGGTCTGGGGGCGCGCATCAATATGATCATGCAGACCGCCTTCTTTGTCATCTCCGATATTATCAGCAAGGACGATGCCATCAAGGCGATCAAAAAAGCGATCAAAAAGACCTACGGTACCAAAGGTGATAAGATCGTCAACATGAACTACGGTGCTGTTGACGGTGCCATCGAGAATATCGTCGAAGTCAAAATCCCGAAAAAAATAACCGGACACGAACTGCCGCCCACCGTTCCCGAGGAAGCCCCTGATTTCGTTAAAAACGTTACCGCCAAGATGATGGAAGGTCACGGTGATGAGATCCCGGTTTCCCAATTCCCTAATGACGGTCGCTGGCCCACCGCCACCTCTCAATGGGAAAAACGCAACATCGCCGTTTCGGTTGCCCAGTGGGATCCGGAATCCTGTATTCAGTGCGGTCGCTGTTCCCTGGTTTGCCCACACGGCTGCATCCGCATGAAAGTCGCCACTCCCGAGGCTCTCAAGGCCGCCGGTGCCGACACCAACTTCAAGACCTCTGACGCGGTGGGTAAAGAGTTCAAGGGCATGCAGTTCACCGTTCAGATTTCCACCCCCGACTGCAACGGCTGCACCCTGTGTGTGAGCGCTTGTCCGGCCCGCGCCAAAGACAAGGATGGGAAAAAGACCGAGCACCGTGCTCTGGAAATGGTCACGAACACCGACAAGGTCAAGGCCGAATCTCTGCAGACCTGGAAAACCTTCCTGGCCCTGCCGGAAGTGGACGAGAGCCTGTTCAATGTCGGCACTATCAAGGGTAGCCAGTTCAAACGCCCTCTGTTCGAGTTCTCCGGCGCCTGCGCCGGTTGCGGCGAGACCCAGTACATCAAACTCATCACCCAGTTGGTTGGTGATCGGATGCTGGCCTCCAATGCCACCGGCTGTTCCTCTATCTACTCCGGCAACCTGCCCACCACCCCGTACTGTCAGCGTGACGACGGACGTGGCCCGGCATGGTCCAACTCGCTGTTCGAGGATAACGCCGAACATGGACTGGGAATGCGCCAGGCCGTGGACAAGCTGGCCAGCCAGGCAGCTGAGTTGGTTGAAGAAGCCGTTAAAGATGGGCTGATCACCAAAGCCCTGGCAGACTCGCTGCTCACCGCCTCGCAGAAAACCCAGGCTGAGATCGAAGCCCAGCGTGGCCGCGTGGCCGAACTGAAGGCTGCTCTGGAAGGTAAAAAAGACAACATCTCCAAACGCCTTATCCCGGTGGCCGATTATCTGGTGAAAAAATCCGTCTGGATTATTGGTGGTGACGGTTGGGCCTATGATATCGGTTACGGCGGTCTTGATCACGTGCTGTCCACCGGCATGAACGTCAATGTTCTCGTCATGGACACCGAGGTCTACTCCAACACCGGTGGCCAGATGTCCAAAGCCACCCCACGGGCATCGGTCGCACAATTCGCCGCCGGTGGCAAAAAATCACCCAAGAAAAACATGGGGCTGATCTTCTCCACCTTCGGCAATGTTTATGTAGCCCGCATTGCCCTTGGT
>SKJK01000067.1 GCA_007121995.1 Desulfobulbaceae bacterium | reverse complement strand
TTTGAAACCGAACTGCAGGGATTGCGCGGCAATTTTCTCCTCACTGTCAGCCCCTTGCGCCAGGACACAGGCAAATCCGGAGCCGCCCTGCTCCTGGCCAGAGATCTGACCGAGGAGCAACTGATGAAGGCCGAAGCCTTTCGCGCCGCTCAACTGGCTTCGGTGGGTGAGCTCGCTGCCGGAGTCGCTCATGAAATCAACAATCCCATCAACGGGATTATCAATTATGCACAGATTCTGATTGATACCGCCCGGGAGGAAACTGATATTGCCTCACTTCGCTGTATCATACAAGAGGGAAAACGAATTGCCGGTATTACCAGAAATCTCCTCGAATTTTCCCGCAAAGGGGAAGAGACTCCGGAACCGGTCAGTATCCCTACTCTGTTTGCACATTGCATCGAATTGATCCGCCACCAGTACACACTTGACGGCATCACCATTTCACAGCAGGTTACCGATCCCCTGCCTCTGACGTACTGCAACCCGCAACAGATCCAGCAGGTCCTCCTTAATATTTTCAGCAATGCCCGCCATGCCCTTAATGAGCGGTACCCTTCGGCCCACGCCGATAAAAGGATTGATATCAAGGTCAGGCAAAAGCAACGCGATAATCAAAACTTCGTTCACATCACCATCACCGATTACGGGACAGGGATCGAACAGCACCTCATGGACCGGCTCATGGATCCCTTTTACTCAACCAAAACCAAGGGTGAAGGGACAGGACTGGGCCTGAGTATCAGCCATAGCCTGGTCCAGGAGAACAAAGGATATTTCAGTATCACCAGCGAATGGAGCAAATACACAACGCTATCCATAGACCTGCCGGTGGCCGGAGGAGAGGAGGAATAATCATGCCGGAAGCAACCAGATATACTTTACTATTGGGGTGCCTTTTTGCCCTTGCCGCCTTGTTTCTGGCCCTGATGGACCAGCGCTTGCTGGCCCGGTCCGGCGATCAGGGTGCGGGTCCTTATATAGTCCTGTCACTGCTGGTGCTTGTCGTTCTTTTTACAGCCATCCTCTTTTACATCAGCCAGCACCGTACTATGCTCAATCGTACACTGGCCGAAAGCCGAGCCGATCTCGAAGCCATCAGGCAGGAGCTGGAAGCAACAAGAAACGACCTTGAACAACGGGTGGAACGACGTACCTTTGAAATGTCCGTGGCCAATGCCTCGCTCAATCGACAGATCGCTGAGCGTATTCAGGCTGAAGCGGAAACCAGGAAGGTAAAGCGACAGATGGAATTGATCCTCGAATCCGCGGGTGAAGGTATTTTCGGTTTCGACCTCAATGGCAAGGTGACTTTTGTCAACAAGGCCGCCACGCTGATGCTGGGTTGGGATCCGGAAGAATTGATCGGTCAATCGCACCATCACCTCATCCACCATACCCGTGCTGACGGCACTCCGTATCCGACCAGCGAGTGTCCTATTCACCAGGCTTATCGTGACGGCAAGGTCCATTTTGGCTCGGATGAGGTATTCTGGAACCGAGACGGCACAAGTTTTCCAGTGGAATACATCAGCACCCCCATCCTGGAAGATGGGCGACTCACCGGTGCGGTGGTGGTTTTCCGAGATCAGACGACCTTCCGATAATTCATTTGCCGAGCATGATACCATGAACAGATTCCCTGAGGAAACGGCCATTCTGGTCATTGACGACGAGGAAAGCCTGCGCAACACGTTTCAATTTTTCCTCCGTAACCAGGGCTATGGCCCGGTTGTCACCGCGGCCACCTACGAAGAGGCACTTCGCGAGGTGCATGCCCGCGCTTTTGACCTGATCATCAGTGATATTGTTCTCGGGAGCGGCAACGGAATTGATTTTCTAAAAAAAATTCGCACATCAGGTATCTCCTGTCCTGTCGTGATGATCACCGGATACCCGACTGTAGAGACAGCGGCCGAGGCTGTTCGCCTCGGTGCCTTTGATTATATTCCCAAACCAGTGGAAAAGGAGACCCTGTTGAAAACAGCGCGCCTGGCTCTGCAGCAGCAACGCCTGGAACAGGGCAAGCAGCAGGCTGAGAAAGAACGGGAACGATACCGGGCCTTTCTTGAAACTGTGTTCAAAAGTGTTACTGACGGCATTATTACCGTGGACCCCGGTCTCACCATCATGGAGATGAACCCCGCCGCCCGCCTGCTCCTCAATGAACTGCACCCGGGATTAGCCGAAACCAGATCAATCCTGACCCTCTGTGGTCGGGAGGATTTCCTGCCCCTGAAACAGGATCTTCTTCAGGCGATGAAAAATGGGCGCGAAATCAGTCAGCATCTTTTTGAATGCCAGGCGGCGGATCAACGCGGCAAAATGCTCAACGTGTCCACCGCCCCCCTCAAAGATGGTGCCGGCGGGTTGGAAGGGGCAGTGATGGTCCTCCGTGATATGTCTCTTCCCGAACACCAGCCGACATCGAGAAAACGGCGATTCCATCGCTTTCTCGGGGCCAGTGATGCCATGCAGGCTGTCTATGCCATGATAGAAAATGTGGGACGGGTCGATTTGACGGTCCTGATAACGGGCGAATCGGGCACCGGCAAAGAACTGGCCGCCGAAGCCCTGCACCTGGAAAGTCACCGGAAAAATCGACCGCTTATCAAGGTAGACTGCACCGCTATTCCTGAGACCCTTCTGGAAAGCGAACTTTTTGGTCATCGCAAAGGGTCGTTCACCGGTGCTGACCGTGACCGCATGGACCGCATTCTGCAGGCGGATGGAGGCACGCTGTTTCTCGATGAAATCGGAGATATATCACCGATGATGCAACTCAGGCTGCTGCGTTTTCTCCAGGAAAGCACCTTTTATCCCGTGGGCCAGGACACGCCCCTACAGGTCAATGTCCGTATCATTACCGCCACCAATGTCGATCTCAAGGATAAGGTCCGCAAGGGCACTTTTCGCGAAGATCTCTATTTCCGTCTGCGGGTTATCGACATCATCCTGCCCCCTCTGCGGGAACGGGGGGAGGATATCCTGCTGCTCGCCAACCACTTTATCGAAAAAATCGCTCCCAAGGTTGGCAAAACCATTACCGGTATCTCGGAACAAGCGCAACAGCTCCTGCTTCGCTATCCGTGGCCGGGCAATGTCCGTGAACTTGAACATGTTATCGAAAGGGCCTGTGTTCTTTGCAACGGCTCCACTCTTTCCACGGAACAATTGTCAGCGGAAATCACCTCACCTCATCCGTCCCACCAGGCCGCATCGACCAGCAGCATCTATCCGACCGCCATTACCATACCCTCTGCTGCTGCACTTGAACCACCCATCGAACTCACCCAGGCGGAACGACTGTTGCTAGCCCTGAAAAAAACAGGCAGCAACAAGGCCAAGGCAGCCCGTCTTCTTGGCATAGACCGAACCACTCTCTATCGAAAAATCAAGGAATTGAACCTGGACCTGTCCGGTGTTGACCTGTAGAATCACTTAATTTCCTGACGTTGCCGGCCCGAAAAATGTCATCGTCTCAGGTGATGCCGACAATACCTTCCCACCGACACATCGTGTTCCGCTTCCCCCGCCACAGTTGTGATCCAACAGAACTGTGGTAAAACCACATTTTCGTGGTATGCATTCCAACCGGACGCACCTGCTGGCCCCGTCAAGACAACATGTTGTTTTTATGAGATAAAAACTATCACTCTCTTTGAGCTGTTTTCAGCGCAAATGAGCTTTGTCCGCACCCTTCTTCGGCTTATCTCCAAAAAAAATTATCCAGATAATAACCCATATTCAATAATTTAGAAAACAACCTGCCCTTCTCTTCAAGTGTGGCACCGCCTGTGCAACTGTGCGGAACAAAGCAGATACGTTCTTTCTTCCTCAAGCCGGCGGCCATGACCTTATCAACACCACCCAGACGGGACACTTTCCTGCAGGCGTTCCACCAAGCTTTTCCCACGGAAGAGGTCTGCCTTGCCTTTCTTCATACTCTTCGCTGGCCCCGGGGATTTATCTGCCCATTCTGCCATGGCCGCTATCCTCACCTCCTGCCGCAACGTTCCATCCTCTGTCCGGGGTGTGGTAACCGCGGGTCCCTCACCGCGAAAACGATCCTGCATGGCACACGAAAGCCCCTGCGAGATTGGCTGTTGGCCATCTGGTGGTTCAGTGGATCCCAGTTTGACAGCAGTGCCAAAGAACTGCAGCGCCTTCTCGCCATTTCCTGCTACCAGACAGCCTGGACCTGGTTGCAGAAATTGCGCCTGGCTATGGGAAAAGCTGACCAAGGCCGTTGCCGAGGTGTGGTTGAAATTGGTTGCAGCACGGTTGCGCCTGCCAGGGAAAAAAAGGAGCGAGCCCTGGTACTCACCGCGGCAGAGGTCCTGCTTGCCATGGGCATCACCGGACGGATCCGCATGCGGCACATCAGTCAACTGGACTCGTCCACCCTGCTCGATTTTGCCCAGGATGCCGTGCTGTCAACCAGCTCCATTTTCGTCCCCGAGGATCAGCGCTATAACGGTCTGAACGGATTTTCCTCTGCATATGTAGCCCGTTTTCCGCCGACCTCTCCCCAGCGGACCGTTGCCCTCAATCACAGCTTTGA
>SKJK01000197.1 GCA_007121995.1 Desulfobulbaceae bacterium | reverse complement strand
TTGAGGTTTATTGATGTAGCAATTTTATGGTAGAGTGTCAAGATTATGAAATGGTCTTTTGTGTTGTTCTTCTCGCTTCTCCTGGTACTGGCCGGATGCCGGACCGAGGATTCCTCACCGCCTGTTTCCGCGGAAACGATTGAAGTCCCTGCAGTCGCAAGCGTTCCTGTGCCGGTCGGCTGCAGCGGGTGTCATGAAAAGGTGGAACTCGACTCGCACCATGCCATTGCCTGCACCGCCTGTCATGGAGGTGTGGATAATGTGAGTCAAGTCGACCAGGCGCATGCCGGCCTGATCGCCCGACCAGGTCACCCAGAACAGATGGCGGCCACCTGCGGCACCTGTCATCAGGAACAGGTCACTGACGCGGCCCACTCCCTGCATTTTACCCTTGAGAATAAAGTCAACACTGTCCGCCGACATTTCGGAGCTGATGAACATCTCGATTCTCCGCTGGACATCCCTGTGGCGGCCTCCTTTTCGAATCCGCTCGAACTGGCCGACGACATGCTGCGGAGGCGCTGCCTTCGCTGTCATGTCTATTCGTCCGGCGATCTCTACCCCGCCGTTGTCCGCGGCACCGGTTGCAGCGCCTGCCACTTGTCCTTCAAGGACGGGCGACTGCAATCCCATACCTTCATCATCCCCACCGACAAACAATGTCTGAGTTGTCATTACGGCAACTATGTCGGCAGTGACTATTATGGCAGCTACGAACATGACTACGACTGGGAATACCGTACACCTTTCACCGCCAACCCCACTCTGCGTTCCCGCCCTTACGGTATCGAAACCCACACCCTGGTCACCGATGTCCATCAACAGCGAGGCTTGACCTGTATCGATTGTCATCAGGGCAACGCCCACGGCCGTTCTGCCACGCCGCTGACCTGTAGTGGTTGCCATGATTGGCAGCCGGGATCGACGGCATTACCGGCTCTCGATACCCTCGAAATTCGAGGCGAGGATCTGGTGCTGACAGCCCGCGTCTCAGGGAACGAACATCTTGTCCCCCTTCTGCGCCATCCCGCCCATGAGGAGTTCGGCCAGCAGGTTGCCTGCCAGGTCTGCCACGGGCAATGGAGTTTCAACGACTTCACCACTCACCTGCTCCTTTCGGAAAGCGATGATTTCGAACCCTGGTATCGCCTGACCGTCCAATCCAGTTCGGAGGTCGAGTATCTGCTGGAACACAACATTTACGGCACCGGCCGCCTGCTGGCCCCTGCCATGCGTGACGGCCTGACCCGGCGGCCGCGTATGGGTGTCTGGTATCAAGGGTTCACCCAGCGACGCTGGGAGCAAATGATTGTGGCAACCGATACAGATGGGGTTATTAAGGTTTTTCGCCCTGTGCTCGACCTGCGTCTTTCCTACCTGGACGAGGAGGGACAGGTTCCCTTTGACAACGTTGTTGGCGAGGGGACAGGCCTGCGACCGTATACACCCCATACCACCGGACCGGCCGGAATGTTCTATCGCGACCGGTTTCAACATCTCCTTGCACCCTGAACCTTTGCACGCTTCCATGCCGGCATTCACTTTTCGGCCAACCCTGTTCAACTGCTTGGTCCTGATCCTGCTCATGAGCATCAGTTATGGTTGCGGCAGCAAAAAGCAACCCACCCCTCCCCCGGCTCCCGCCAAAATCCACCTGAGCACAACAGCAAAAAAGAAACCGCCACGCATCCCCGCAACCCAGCGGCCCTATGTGATCAATGGCATCACCTACTACCCCATCCCTTCAGCTCAAGGATACATGGAACGGGGCAAAGCCTCCTGGTACGGCAAACCCTTCCATGGTCGAAGGACAGCCAATGGGGAAATCTACAACATGTACGGTGACACGGCAGCTCATAAAACGCTGCCCATGAACACCATGCTCCTGGTCCGAAACCTTGAAAACGGCAGAACCGCGACCGTCCGGATCAACGACCGTGGACCTTTTGTCCGGGAGAGGATCGTGGATCTGACCTATACCAAGGCTGCAGCGCTGGGCATCGTCAGAAACGGAACCGCTGAGGTGGAAATCATCGCCCTGGCGCAGAGAGATGCAGAGCCTGCTCCCAGTCCAGGAACAGCGACAGCGGCTGTCACCGCCCCGCTTCCTGAAAAACCCCCGGCTCAAGATTTTGATAAAGGGAACTTTTATGTGCAGGTTGGAGCTTTCGAGCAGGTCGAGAACGCCAGGACACTGGCCCAGGCGTTTTCCCGCAGGGGGCGGGACGTGATTATCCAGCAGTATCCAGCAGCCGGAATGAATCTGTACCGGGTGATGATTTTCGCCGGGACCTCGCTGGCTCGGGCCAAGGTGTATCAACAACAGCTGGAGGCGGAAGGTTTTCGTTATGCTATGCTGCTAGCCCGCTGAAGCCTCAGCCTCATACCGTCGTACCAGGCCGACAAAACGCCTGATCAGATCATGGTTCTTTCGTCCCGGCGCCGACTCGAGCCCTGAATTGGCATCCACGCCATAGGGCTGTACCTGTTTGAGCGCTGCCTCTATATTAGCGACATCAAGGCCGCCGGCGAGGAGAAAGGGTGTGTCAAGCTGCAACCGAGCGATCATGGACCAGTCAAAGGTTGCTCCGGTGCCGCCCACAACCTGTTTATCAAAAGTATCAAGGAGAAATCCCTGCACACGGTCCCGGTAGGGGGCTGCATCTGCTGCTGAGGAATGCGGCCCGACCCGCAGGGCCTTAAGAATCCGGCACGCAGGAGCCTGCATGAACAGATCCCGGCAATATGTAGCCGGTTCCTTGCCATGCAACTGGGCATAGCCAAGGCGGCACTCCTGAATAATCGCCATTGTCCGGGTGAGATCGCTGTCAACAAACACACCAACGGTATCAACAAAGGGCGGCAATTGAGCAATGATCTGCTGAGCAGCCTCTGGTGTGATGGCGCGGGGACTCTTGTCGTAGAAGATAAACCCCAGGGCATCCACGCCCGCCTCCACAGCACACTGCGCATCCGCCAGACAGGTCATGCCGCAGATTTTGATGCGAATACGTTGCGACCCGTTCATGCTGCCAGAAATTCCCGCAGCAGCTGGTCCTGTTGACCGGCCCGCATAAGACTCTCGCCGATGAGGACCGCGGTCACCCCGGCCTTCCGTAATCGTTTCATATCCGCTGCCGTGGCAATCCCGGATTCGCTGACCACGGGGATCTCTCTGGGGATCTCACGCATGAGTCGAAAGGTTGTCTCCAGGCTGATGGTAAAATCATTGAGATTTCGATTATTGATGCCAATCAACCGACTATCCGCAGTCAAAGCCGATTCCAGCTCCCGCTCATCATGCACCTCGACCAGAACATCAAGACCAAGGGCTTCGGCCTGCAGTCTGTATTCCTGCAACTGACTGGTGGAGAGGATGGCGGCAATGAGCAACACGGCATCAGCACCGACAGCGTAGGCTTCTTCGATTTGGAGAGGATCAATGATAAAATCCTTGCGCAGCACCGGCAATGGCACCGCCGTCCGGACCAGAGGGATATAATCTAAAGAGCCCTGAAAAAAATCAACATCCGTCAGCACGGATAAACAATGGGCACCACCTTTGCTGTAGGCCTGGGCAATACGGACCGGGTCGAAATCAGGCTGAATCACACCTTTGGAAGGAGAAGCTTTTTTAGCCTCGGCAATAACAGCAACCCCGGAAACACTGGTCAACGCTTTGAAGAACCCGCGTGGCGGCGCCACCGGTTGGTCCATTTCCGGCAGTCCCCGTCGTTTCAAAGCTGCGACTTCCTCATGTTTTCTGGCGACAATGGTATCAAGGATCATGGTATCGTGTCCCATCACGTGCGGTTGAAAACAATAAGCTGCTCCAGTTTGGCCAAAGCCGCTCCCGAAGCAATAACCTCCCGAGCCTTGTCAATACCGGCTGGTATATTGTCAACAAGGCCCGCGGCCATCAGAGCGGTACCGGCATTGAGCAAAACCATGTCCAGTTTCGGGCCAGGCTCACCGCCGAGTACAGCCCGCACCTGGGCTGCTGACTCAGCCGCCGTCGTGCCGCCGCGGATGGAGGCGGCATCGGCAACCTGCAGACCAACCTCCTCGGGGTGAAGAATCGAGGTCGTCACCCGACCGGCATACCCGTCGGCAATATGGGTGGCACCGGTGATGGTCATCTCATCGAGGTTGCCTTCACCCCAGACAACAATGGCCCGCTTCATGCCCAGTCGCACCAAAACCTCTGCCAGAGTCGCCGTTAAATCAGGGGAGAACACCCCGGTAAGCTGCACGTTGGCTCCGGCCGGGTTGGTCATGGGTCCAAGAATATTGAACAGGGTCCGAATGCCGATTTCACGTCGAGGGCCAATGGCATATTTCATGGCCCCGTGTAACAGAGGAGCAAAAAGGAAACCGATGCCCACCTCTCGTACACAGAGTGCCACTTTTTCCGGTGGGGCACTTAGATTGACCCCTAAGGCCTCGAGGACGTCGGCACTGCCGCAATGGGAGGAGACGGCCCGGTTACCATGCTTGGCCACCGGAATGCCGGCGGCGGCGACCACGAAACTGGTGGTAGTGGAGACATTGAAACTACCTGAACCATCC
>SKJK01000314.1 GCA_007121995.1 Desulfobulbaceae bacterium | reverse complement strand
TTCGGTGAGGCCATGAAGGTGTAGTACCGTTTCTTACCGATCTCGACATAGCCAAACAGTGTGCGGAGCACTCGGAGCAGATTGGAGGTTCTGGATGAAGAAAATGGTATAATGATCGCGATCAGGGTGTGAAGAAACCAGGCGCTACGTTCCTTACCATTTTCCGATGAGGCAAATTCATCTTTGAGTTCACTGGGCAGAGAGTATACAATGAGCATGCGAGGTTCCTAAGGTAATTTGTTTTTGGAGAATTACCCTCTACCTGTGCTTTGGTGTTATGGATCCTTAAGTAACCACTCAACCTGCCGGCTTTGCCGGCGCTTTCCAGGACAAATTCCCATGAACAAATTATCTTGCCCGCCGTGTCGTCTTGGCCTGATCAGGATCGCCTTGGTCCTCGTCCTTTTCCTGTCCACCCCGGCCCTGGCCCAGAACACCGACCACCAAAAAGCCATGGACCGGCTGAATGCCTATGCCGCGTACATGCTCGAAGAGCGGCCGCATTTCATTGGCTATCCCATCAATCAGGATACTGAACTGCACGGGTTCTACAAGTGGTATCAGGAAAGCGGGCTCTCCCAGGCCGCCATGAACAACGTGGGCGACCCGTACAAGACTAGCGGCCTGCTGCTCAACTCCCATGAATTTGAGCAGGAAGTAGTGGACTATTTCGCGCCCCGTTTCGGTTTTGATAAGGGTCATTGGGGCTTTGTCACCGCCAGCGGCACGGACGGCAACAACCACGGCATGTATTTCGGCAAGAAGGTCTTGCAGGCCCAGTCCGATGTGCCGCCCATCGCCTACGTCTCCGAAGAGGCCCATTACTCCATCAAAAAACTGGCCGATGTGCAAGGGCTGGAGCTGCGTCTGATCAAGGCCGATGCCATGGGCCGGATGGAATTGGCCGACTTCGAGGCCCAGCTCGACCCAACCCGCCCGGCCCTGGTGGTCATTGCCATGGGCACCACGTTCAAGGGCGGCATCGACAACCAGATGGGCATCAACGCCATTCTGGAAAAGGTCGGCCCGCCCGCTGTGTACCGCCACCAGGACGCGGCTCTGTTTGGGAGCATTTTGGGGTTTCTGCCGCCTCCGGCCAGCGACCTGGTCAACAGTGCCAAGATGGGCTTCGACTCCATCGCCATTTCCGGCCACAAGTTCTGGGGCCTGGACGAGCCCGCGGGCTTGTTCCTCTCCACCCAGTACGTGCGCGACAACATCAACCCCTTTCAGGTGGCCTACCTCCAGGACGCCGTACCCACCATCACCTGCTCCCGCAGCGCCATTTCTCCGCTGAAGCTGTGGTGGAAGATCACCTTTTCGGAGCCCAACGTCTTCGAGAACCAGGCGGCCCAGCTCATAGCCAACGCCGAGTATCTGCATGGCGAGCTGGAAAAGCTGGGCATTAAGTCCTGGCTCAACGAATACTCCAACACCGTGTTTTTTCAGCGGCCCAGCCAAGGGATCATGGACTACTACGGTCTGGCCCCGGATGTTCACCCGGAGCAGGGCGAGATGGCCCACGTGCTGGTCATGCAGCATGTGAGCAAGGATCTGCTGGATAAATTCCTCGTGGACGTGAAGAAGGACTTCGGGAAGTAAGTCGTCGGCAGGCGGCGGTCCGGCGATATGTCATCGTGGGACCACCGCCTGTTCAAAGAGCTCGCGCAACTTTTCCTACCGGAGGTTCTGGTGCAGTACCAGCAAGTATTTCAACGCAACATCGGCTTGTTTACGCCCCGGCAGCAGCAGTTGCTGCGCAAGGCCTCGGTTCTGATCGCCGGGACACGCAGGCAATGTCAGGGGGAGGCCCGGACCCTGGCCAGGTTCGGCATCGGTGAAATCCGTCTTCTGGAGGTTCCGGAACGTGCCGACGAAGGCGACGTGGTGCCGGACCTGCTGGGCGCAGCTCAGGAACCTTTTGAAGATGTCATCCGCGACACCACGCCCTGGACGAATGCCTACAGGCTGGACATGGCCGGCGGGTCCCGGGCGGAGTTGACGGCATTCGCCGGCAACGTCAATATTCTCATCGACACCCTGGGCTCTTCCCAACTCTCTTTGAAGCTCGAACTTGCCGCCCTGGCGCGCGGGCTGAAAATCTTGCATATTTGCGCGCACCCCCTGCCCATGGGATGCGTCATGAGCATTTTCCAGCCTGAGGGTGTCGCGCTTGAATCCGTGTATCCCTTGCTGCCCGATGCGCATCAGCCAACGCCGGAAAACCCCGCGGCCTTGGTGCTCAAGGCCGGCATGGCGGCTACCGAGGCGGCCCTTGTTCTGACGGGAATGCGTGGCCCGGACGATTTCTCCGTCTCAAGCAAATATCCGACATCATCATGCACGCACACAAATCAGTGCCAATTATTTCCACATGCTTCAGGGTTGCCAAGTGTGCCTGAAGGGGCAACTGGCCGAGGTGGAAAATATCCGGCAGGGGCGGAAGGGCTGTTGCGGGAGACAACCAGACTTTCCAAAAAATTCCAGCCAAGCCTTTGAATGCACACCATCCATGAGCGAAATTATCATCTACGAAGACCCGGATATCACCAAGCCTGTCCAGGTGACCCTGGAAGGGGAAACGGTTTGGCTTGACTCAAGAGCAGATGGTTATACACTTTTGGCGAAAACGTTTTGTTATCACTGAGCATTTAAGTAAAATATTCAAGCAAAGCGAACTTGATCGGGAGGCAGCCTGTGCAAAATTTGCACAGGTACAAATCGAAGGACAGCGTAGAGTCCAGCGGGATATCGAACACTACAACCTGGACGCCATCATTTCCGTCGGCTACCGGGCCAACAGCAAACGCGGCGATTCTCTACCTGCATCAGGAAGGCATGGCCCCGCGAATCGGGGACGCGGCATACTGATCAGGCTCATCAGGTTCAATTGCCTGGTCTTTTTGAGCAGTACCTGTGAACCAAAATTATTATCTGTGTATAACCGAGTGCGAGCACGATGTAAAAGAGGTCCCATATGGATGCAAAACCTACGTATGAAGAACTGGAGCGCCGAGTTCAGGAACTGGAAAAAATTGAATCCGAACTCGAATATTTCAGGGAAATGTTAAGGAGTTATGAAAAAACCTCCCTCGGTTATCAATCCCTGGATACTCATGGCCAGTATATCTCTGTCAATCAAACCTGGCTGGATACTCTCGGATATGCCAAAGAAGAAGTCATTGGCAAATCCTTTGCTGATTTTATACACCCGGACTGGAGGGATCATTTCAAAGAAAATTTTCCGCGGTTTAAGTCCCTCGGCAAAATCCTGGGGGTTGAGTTTGACGAGTACGGCAATCCTCAATGTATCGCCACCTCGGCCATCGAGATGTCCGCCCAGCAACAGGCGGAGGCCCAGCTTGCCGAGAGTGAAAAGCTGCTGTCCCAGACGCAAAAACTCGCCCACACCGGAAGCTGGAAACTGGACTTGACCACACAGCGCTTGACCTGGTCGGATGAGGTCTACCGTATTTTCGGCTACGAACCCCAGGAATTCGCTGCTACCTATGAAGCCTTTCTCAGTGCAATCCACCCGGATGACCGGGCCGAAGTGGCTGAGGCATATTCCCGTTCGCTGCAGGAGGCAGGCAAAGGTTATGAAATCGAGCACCGGATTGTACGGGGGAACTCCAGTGAAGTTCGGTATGTCCTTGAGCGTTGCATTCACGAACGCGATGACGAGGGTGTCATTATCAAATCTATCGGCATGGTGCAGGACATCACCGAGCGCAAGCTGGCTGAAATCTATCGTGAAATGGGCCAGGAAATATTGCAGATTCTCAACGAGCCAGGCGACCTGCAAGAGTCCATCCAGCGCGTTCTCGCTGCATTGAAGACACGGACAGGGGTCGATGCCGTGGGCCTGCGCCTGCAAGAGGGCGAGGATTTTCCCTATTTCGTCCAGAGCGGTTTCTCCAAGGATTTTCTACTGACCGAAAACACGCTGCTCGAACGAGGCAAGGATGGCGGCGTGTGCCGGGACAAGGACGGCAAGGTTCGCCTGGAATGCACCTGCGGCTTGGTCATATCCGGCAAGACCGATCCTTTCAACCCGCTCTTCACCCAAAGGGGGAGTTCTTGGACTAACGACTCTTTCCCTTTACTCGACCTACCTCCCGGCCAGGATCCCAGGCTGCATCCACGGAACAACTGCATTCATCAGGGGTATGCCTCCGTGGCTTTGATACCGGTTCGGACCAGAGACCGGATTGTTGGACTGATTCAGCTCAACGACAAGCGCAAAGGCCTATTCACCCTCGAAACGATTGAAATGCTGGAAGGCATCGCCATGCATATCGGATCGGCCCTGATGCGCAAACAGGGCGAAGAGGCGTTGCGGGAGAGCGAAGAGCGTTTTCAGGCCCTCCATAATGCCTCATTTGGCGGCATCGCCATTCACGACCAAAGAGTTATCCTGGAATGCAACCAGGGTCTGTCTATAATGACAGGATTTGAATATGATGAACTTGTCGGAATGGATGGGCTCCTGTTGATCGCAAAACAATCCCGCGAAACAGTCATAAACAATATGCGCTCCGGTTATGAGCAGCCCTATGAAGCATTCGGGGT
>SKJK01000277.1 GCA_007121995.1 Desulfobulbaceae bacterium | reverse complement strand
TCTTGGATAATCTGGCAAAGGAAACGCCATCCTTATTAATCAACTCTATATGTTTGTTTCTTTCTTCGATCCTCACGACATTCCCAACCTTGATATCAAGCAATGCCAGACGAGCAGGATGCCGCTCCGGCTTTATCCCTGCAAAATCGATAAATAAGTCGTCCATGCCAAGGAGATGATATGTGCGCGTTGGTCTGCTTTTCTGAACAGGCGCGGAAAGTTTTCTGTGTATCAGAAAATCTCCGTTCAGTATTGCAATATGGGGATTGACTGAAGTTCCCAGCGCAAAGAGATGGAGCGTCTCCCTCGCACGCGACATCGACACATAGTATAGGCGCCGTTCATCCTCAATCGCTGAGCGGCTGCTCTCTTGCCAATTGTCACCGAGGATGAACACATGATCGAACTCAAGCCCTTTAACAGCATGAGCAGTGGCCAGAAACAGACCGTTGCCCATGTTTTTTGACCTGCTCTGTTCGGCCAGCACTTCGTAAACATATTCCTGAATGGCTGGTACCGGTTGGGGGGTATTATTGGTTTCCTCCTGCCAGTCGAGGAGGATTCTTCTCAGATTCTCGCTCCACATCGTCGCAACTAGGTACATCCCATCAAGCCTTGCAAGCAGATCATTACCGGAACACGTTTCACTTCGCATTCCTCGCAGGTATTCAAGCATTTGCGCATTTTCTTGAATGCGGGTCAACCGGGGGAACCCGCCATGGCGGCCCCAACATAAACTCACAGGTATCCCTTTGTCCTCGCATGCGGAACGAACTCTATCGAGGTCTTTCCATTCCCGGGCCAGGACAGCACAATGACTCAGGTCAACAGTCCCGACCCTGGTCAGGCGCTGCAACTCCTCGAGCAGCACGGTGGCCTGTATCGCTGCATTGCTAACCTCAAGTATCTGCACCTTTCCCTGCGCAACCGGATCGTTCGTTTGCCAGTTACCGCCTGGCGGAAGGCTCTGCCGGGCCTTGTTGATCCGAATCGGATAACCGATTTTCATCCGGTCGGCATTAGGGGCGATAAGGCAATTGGCCGCGGCGATGATATAGGCGGTTGAGCGATAGTTTTCGATCAGATAAGAGACGTCGGCGCTGTAGTCCTGTTGAAATTTCCTGATGAACTCGACACTTGCACCGCGGAATCGATAGATGTTCTGGTCGTCATCGCCAACCGCCAGGATGGTCATCTTGCCATCTCCTTCCTCGCGGCTTTTTCCGGCAATCAGTGAGACCAATTCATACTGGGCTGCATCAACATCCTGGTATTCGTCGACCAGAATATGACTGAACCTGCCGATCAGCGCGAAGTCAGGTGGGATTTCCTGAAGTCCAATTACTTCGTTCTCTCCCTTCAACATGCGAATGGCATCAAGGATGACTTCTGAAAAATCAATTTCTTCCCGTTTCCCATGTTTGCCCTGAGTAACGAGCGATTTGCCTGTCAGGCGAAGAGCCAAACCATGAAACGTCAGTAGGGTGACTCCTGCCATATCGTCGCCAACCAGATCGTGTAATCGTTGCCGGAGGCTGAGGATGGCGCTGCGGTTAAAGCACAGCACCAAAATGGACCTCGGATTGATCCTGTTCACCCTCAGGAGATGCGCCACCCGGTGAGCGACTACCCTTGTTTTCCCTGCACCGGGGCCAGCGAGGATCAGCATATTTTTCTCTTGCCCGGCAGTGACGATCTTTTCCTGCTCCGGATTTTTCAGTTCATCGACGATCCGTTGATACGACTGTTTGCTGGTTGCCCGTTCGAGGAACTTGTCCTTTTCCGGAAAAAAACGTCTGACGAACTGCTCTTTGTCATCATTGAAATACGAAGCGACATACTGCCAGGCGCCACCGATTTTGGTCAGAGCCAGGCGAGCATATTCATTCATGACATGAATCTGGAACGTCCTCTCAGCGTAGTGGGTTTTGAGGGGCAAGAAGTCGGCGAATGAATATCTCCTGGATTTCGATTCCGGATGCAATTGGATGGTCATGGCCTGACGGAAAACAGCCAGCCCCTGCTGGAGATCCAGGACCCCTTGCTCATGCATATAGGTCAGGGCCCGCTCGGCTGCCGCCAATGGGTCTCTGAGTTTATCGACCAAAAGCAAATCTCCCCGCAAGGCGGTGACTATCTGCTCAAGAGTAAACTCGACCAGCAGATTGGCTCCAGCGTGCACATCGGCAGGCACGGTTGCCACAATCGTTACAAGAGCCCGGTGAGCGGCCAATTGACGCACCTCCACTGTCTTGTGCAACGAGGACCAATCCCGGTGGAGGAAAACGGAGAAACGATGGTTGCCCCTGGCGGTAAATGAAACACTCCCCCTGACACCGGCAAGCCCCCTGCCGTCTCTACTCAGGCCGTACAGCAACAATTTCAAGGTATGTGGGGTGCAGGCAGTATAACCGCTATCGATCAATACTTGATTGACCTGCCTGAGATCCAATTCAAGCGGAATGTTCACCTCCAAGTCAGGTGCCGTTTCTGTCAACACCTTCAGGAAGTCGTTCTCCAGGGCAACAATCTGTTGCAACTGCTTTTCCGAACTCTTTTGCACCTTGTAGCGGATATAGGCGCTGAGAACCGTCGTTTTCTCCAACATCCCCTGGGTGGCCATGTCGTGTAGCGTACGGATGACCCGTTGGGTCTCGGTTTCTGTCTCGACGTCATCTTCCATGGGAGCAAAGGCACTAAGGCCAGCCAATTCATCGGCACTGAATGACTGATTCAACCGATCCCGCTCCATCAAGGCGCCCATTATGGCCAGCCAGCGTTGTTGTTGCCGCAGGGAGAGATTGAACCCGGCGATTCTGTCCATCGCCTCCTCAAGGCTTCTGACCGTAGGTTTTCCCTGAAAAATTTTGGTTTGATTTTCGTTACGCTGTAAATATCCCGCCCGCTCAAGCCATGCCAAAGCCGTGCGGACTCGGATATCGGCATCGGGCAGATCCGGGTCAACCTCGACCACATCCAGACGCACGAGGTCGCCAGCGGTGAGGACAACAGTATGCTCTCCGCGTGCCGCATAGCGAATACCGCGAAGGAACTGAGCGATTTCCCTCTGATTAAGCATCGATCCACAGCTCAGACGAAATTGCCCCTCAATATCATGCTCATTGAAGATCAGGATGCATTCCGCGGTATTACGGTCGCGCCCAGCCCGTCCAGCCTCCTGCAAATAATTTTCCAGTGATCCAGGAATGTCGGCATGAATGACCAGCCGCACATCCTCTTTGTCGATTCCCATGCCAAAGGCATTGGTCGCACAGATAATCGGGGTGGCCCCACTGACAAAGCTCTCCTGAATCCGTTTTTTGATCGATGGTTCCAGGCCGGCATGAAAGGCCTCTACCGTAAACCCGTTTTCCTGGAGGAATTCAGCCAATCGTTCCGTGCCTCTCCTGGTGGCGCAGTAGATGACGACACTGCCGTTGTCCTCATATCGAGACCGGAGCAGGTCAAGAATCGTCTGGTATTTTTCGTACCGTTCGACTTCCCAGACTTCATACTGCAAATTGGTCCGTTCATGGCCGCCGGCGAATTGAACAACCCGCAGGCCTAGTTCTCTCTGAATGACATCGACGATCTCCGCGCGGACATCCTTTTTGGCGGTGGCTGTAAAACACTGGACCGGCGGGATGGCCACCTGTTCCTGCTCGGCGAATTCGCGGATAAACCGAATGGCATACAGGTAGTCGGGCCGGAAATCGTGGCCCCATTTGGAGAGGCAATGCGCCTCGTCAAACACCCAGGCCCCGATTTCCCTCTGGCTGATGGTAGCCATGAAGGAGTTGTTGCGCAGTTGCTCCGGCGAGACCAGCAGGATGCCGACATCCCCCAAACGAACACCTTCCATGACCTCGGCGCGTTCGGGCATCGTCAACATGCCATACAAGGCTGCGGCGATTTTGGTGCCGGTGAATCGGGAAAAGTTGTCGACCTGATCCTTCATCAGAGCCTGCAGCGGAGAGATGACAATGGTCAGCATGTTGCGGCGCTGGTATCGCATCAAGGCGGGTAAAAGATAGCAAAGCGACTTGCCCCCTCCGGTCGGCAGGGTGGCAAATAGCGAAGAACCCCGTGCCGCGGTATGGACGATCTCCTCTTGCAGGCTTTTGCCGTCATCGGTTGTGGGCTCTGGACGAAATGTTGGAAACCCATAATAATCCAGCAGAAAACGCTGCGGGTTATGATGTTTCTGGCAGTAAGCGCACTCTTCATGCCGGCAGTTGCTTTCCCGAAGTTGATGGAGGATGACCGGAACCTGAGGAAATTGATGGCGAACCCAAGGCGGGAGCACTGAATTGCCATCAGCAACCGACAGCCAGGCCGTGACATAGGCCAGCGGCGCCAACAATTCCTGGCCACCTGCAAGCTGGAGCACGAGGTGGTCGACTGCACCACCACAGCAATGCTTGCGGGCAAACCAGGCGAAGGTCTCCAGTACATCGTCCCCGGTCAATAAAGGGATGCCCATGATGCCCAGAGCCTCCGCTGTTCCGATCAGGTTAGCATCGGAGGCGAGCAAGGCCCGATACAGCAGCGCCACATCCGCGTTTGCCTCAAACT